>CATPBY010000497.1 GCA_955652845.1 uncultured Terriglobales bacterium
CGGAGATCATCTGTTTTTGTCAGGAAGTCTACTGGCCCTGGCGACGATCAAGCCTCAACTTGTCTTACCGCTGACGGGGTGGCTGATTCTGTGGAGCCTCAGCAATTTGCGCAAGCGGGCAAGGTTTCTTTGGGGATTCAGTTTGACCATGACGATTCTTCTGGCTAGTGCGCAATGGGTGCTGCCGGGATGGATCGTCCGCTTCGAGCAAGCTGTATCGGCCTACCGGCAATACACGGGCGGAGCGCCATCTTTACTGGAGGTGCTGCTCACGCCGGCTTTGGCCAGAATGCTTGCTCTCCTGATGGTCCTCGCGCTCGCCGCCCTCTGCTGGCTGGCGCGACTCGAACCGCCCAATTCTCCCGGTTTCGCGGTCGTCTCGGCATTGGTGATGGCGGTAACGGTGGTCGTCATTCCAACGGCTGGTCCCTACAATCACTTTCTTCTGCTACCGGCAGTGCTGCTGGTCGCTCGCAATTGGACAAAATTGTGGCAGGACAGTTTTCTATTGCGAGCCGCGTGCATGTTCGCAGGTTCAATATTTCTGTGGCCGTGGCTGGCGGCGCTGGCGCTCACCTTCGCCTCGCTAATCTTGCCCGCGCCAGTGGTTCAGCGCGCCTGGGCCGTTCCGCTGTGGACGATTTTGTTCGTTCCCTTCTCCGTAATCTTGTTACTTGGTTGGCTTGCTGCTCGCACGTCTCGCAGTCTCATCGCAGACCCTTCCGCATCCACGATTTCTCGAAGAAGATAGAGCGTTCAGGGCACTTTTGTTTCAGCAGAAACACCTGTCCCAGCTTGCAATGTCAAAGAGCAAGCGTTATCGTCTTTCAACAATTTGTCACACCGAATTCGGAGGGAGCGATGGACCTGAAACTGGAGACGCACGTTACCGAAGGAATCACCATCGTCTCCTGCCACGGTCGCATTGTTCTGGGAGAGGATTCCGCGGCCTTGCGCGACACGCTTAAGCAGGTATTGAGCACGAGTCGTGAGGTTGTGCTCAATCTTTCCGGGGTGAATTATATTGACAGCGGCGGGCTGGGAACCTTAGTGGCCGTGTACTCCTCGGCACGCTCCGCTGGCGCCGACATCAAGTTGGCGGGGCTGGGCCAGCGTCTGCGTGACGTTCTGCAGATCACGAAACTGGTCACTGTTTTCGAGGTTTACGATACGGAGCAGCAGGCCATCGCCGCCTTCTACCGTGGTGAAAGGTGATTCATCTGCTATGCTTGGCACGCTAGAATTGTCCTGACAACCCTGGCCCCTTCCCGTCGGGGCTTAATCCTGTCATTATTCTGGTAGTCCAAGGAGCCTCTGTAAGCGGCTATGGCCCTTCAGCCCATAACTGGTCCGTCGTCTTCCCCAGGTTCGGGGATTTTCCCCACCCTGGTCTTCGTCCAGGGCAATGAGCAGCGCACCATTACGCTCGACCACAGCCCCTTTTCTGTTGGACGGAAAGTGGACAAAGACCTGGTAATCGCCGACCCCAGGGTTTCGCGCGACCACGCCATCATCACCTCAGAGAATGGGCAGTTTGAGGTGGTCGACCAGGGCAGCAAGCACGGGACGTTTGTGAACGGCGAGCGCATCCAGCGCAAGACTTTGGAGCGCAATGACCGGCTGGAATTCGGCGTGCGTGATGTGTCGTATGTGGTCTTTCATCCCCACCATGCCACCTCCAACACAGCCCGTGAATTCCTCAGCCAGATCTCGGGCATTCACATCTCCAGCGAGAGCACTGATCTGGAGAAGCTGACGCTTTTTCTCGAAGCCGCGCGCAAGCTCAACACCACCGGCGTCCTGGACGAGATTCTGGTGACCCTGCTTGAAGCTACTTTGAAACTGACCCGCGCCGAACGAGGGTATGTCTTTCTGAAGACTGAGGATGGCATGCGTCTGGCAGCCGGGCGCAATTCGAAGGGCGAGCCCCTTCTGGACGACAAGACGATTTCCCACTCCATTCTTGATGACGCGCTCAAGTCAAACTCGGAATTCGTCGTCACGGACACCAGCCAGTCGCTTGAACTGAAAGGCAGGCAGAGCATCGTTGCCTACGATCTTCGCACTGTGATTTGCATTCCGTTGCGCAAGCCGCAGGTGCAGGCCACTCGCGATATCCAGGCCGTGACCCCCGCCGATGCTTCAGCGGAAGTGATGGGGGCGCTGTACGTCGATTCCCGTTTTGCCTCCCGTGATATCTCGAGTGTGAGTAATGACATTCTCCGCGCCATCGCGACCGAGGCGGCTTCGCTGATCGAGAATGCCCGCCTGGTTCAAGCCGAAGAGGCCGCGCGCCGCTACCAGCAGGAGCTTTCTATCGCGGCGTCCATCCAGCAGCGGCTCATGGCGGTTACAATTCCTGAAGTTCCGTTCGCGCGGCTGGCGGGTAGGAATCTTTCCTGCAAAGAAATCGGCGGCGACTTTTTTGATGCCGTCAATACCGAAGACGGCCTGGCAATCGTTCTGGCGGATGTCAGCGGCAAGGGAGTCTCGGCCGCTTTGCTGGCCTCAACACTTCAGGGGATGATTTATTCCCAGCTCACCGCCCGTATGC
>CATPBY010000498.1 GCA_955652845.1 uncultured Terriglobales bacterium
CTCGAAGAATCCGGTTTCACGCACCTCAGTCGGCGCGTCCAGGTAGCGGGGAAACGCGCGCACAGCCTTCTTGTAGGCCTCGAAGAAGAGACCGCCTTTGCTGCCGAAGTGCTGAAAAATCGATCCCTAGGCAATCCCCAGGGCTAATGCGATGTCGCCGACGCGAGCGGCGTGGTAACCCTGCTCCGCAAAATGCCGCATCGCTGCGTCGACAATTTTTGCCCGCTTGCCCTCTGAGCGGGGCCGCGGCGGCATACGCCGATAACGTGGAGGAGCGACAATGCTGCTGCTGATTCCAGCCATGACCTGACCTCAAGTCATAAAACTCTATCCAAAAGTTGGGTGAATATCAATTCAATTTTGCACCAGTATGCGGTAATGTAGCTGACCCCGGGCGGGATGCCGTTGACCAGCGGTCACGGGAAGTATGTTGAGTAATTCTACGCAAATATACGATGCCATTGTGGTCGGTGGCGGACACAATGGCCTGACCGCTGCAGCTTATCTGGCCCGTGCTGGTCTATCCACGCTGGTCCTTGAACGTCGAGAAATAATCGGCGGTTGTTGCGTCACCGAAGAGATCGCACCGGATTGTCGCGTCTCCACGACGTCTTACGTCGCCAGTATGTTGCGGCCGGAAGTCATTCGCGATCTCGGTCTCGCCGCACACGGACTGCGCATGATTCCGTGTGATCCCGCGATTCAGGTTCCCTTCCCGGATGGTCTTGTGCTGCCGTGGTGGGCCGATCGCGGGCGAGCGAAGGATGAATTCGCCAAGATTTCCGCGAAAGACGCCGAGACTTTTATCCGTGTCGATGAACAGCTGAAAAAACTTGCCCGATACCTGCAGCCCTTCTTCATGGAACCGCCGCCGGAGATTGACACCAGCAGCATTAGCGGCTGGACGGGCCTGTTCCGGGTGGGTAAGCGATTTCGTGGCATTTCCAGTGCCGAGATTTCGCAGCTGGTCTCATTCTTGACCGGCAGCCTGGGTGAATTTCTGGACCACAATTACGAGACCCACAAAATCAAAACGATGTTCCTCGCCAATAACGTGTATGGCAAGCACGGCGGCCCCTATCAGCCCGGCACTGCGATTGGCCTTCTGTTTCACCTGCTGAGCGGCGGCGAACATGACTTGCAGGGATTCTCTGGACACGTGATCGGCGGCATGGGCGCAATCACCCAGGCGCTGGCCGCCGCAGGAAACAAGTTTGGAGCCATTATTCGCACTTCATCTCCAGTCGCGCAGATTGACATTCGCCATGGCCGGGCGCGAGGCGTGGTGCTCGAAGACGGAACCGAGATTCGTGGACGCATCGTGGTCTCCAATGCCGATCCCAAGCGCACATTTTTGGGGATGGTCCCGGCCTCCGCGGTGCCCGGCGACTTTCTGCAGGCCATCCGGAATATAAAAATGGACGGTCCGTGCGCCAAAGTAAACATGGTACTGGCAGAAGAGCCGCGCTTCACAGGAACGCCGTCGCAAGCCACGCCTTTGGAGCGGACCTTCTACACACTGGTTCCTTCACTCGAGTTCGCGGAGCGATGTTACGACATTGCCAAGTTCGGCGAGATTCCCGCGGAGCTATGGGTGGACTGCGTGGTCTCCTCGAACGCCGACCATTCGCTGGCGCCGGAGGGAAGACACATCCTGACCTGCTTTGTGCAATATGTTCCCTACCATCTGCGGCACGGTTGCTGGGATGAAAAACGTGAACTGCTGGGTGATCGTGTGGTCAAGAAAATTGCGGAGTACGCGCCCAATGTCCCCAATGCAATCGTCGCCAGACAGGTGCTGACGCCGCTCGACCTGGAGCGTACATACGGGCTGACAGAGGGCAATATTTTTCACGGCGATCTTCGTCTCGAACAACTCTTCTTCATGCGCCCGGTCCCAGGATGGTCGCAATACCGGACGCCTATCGATGGCCTTTATCTCTGCGGAGCGGGAACTCATCCCGGCGGAGGGGTCACCGGCGCTCCCGGCCACAATGCCGCTCAACAAGTATTGCGCGACTGGAGAAAGGGACGATTCAAGGAGGCTGCCGCATGAGCAAGGGCAACTCCAATCCTGGAAAAGCCGACATCATCATCCTCGGAGCGGGTGTGATGGGTGCTTCGATCGCATTTCACCTGGCGCGGCGCAGACCGGGAAGCATCGTCGTCATTGACAAAGATCACGTAGGGCGCGGAGGTAGTGGACGCTCTTCCGCTCTCATACGTATGCACTACAGCTATCCCGCGGAAGTTCAGCTGGCGCTTGTGAGCTTGCATATTTTCCAGCATTGGCGGGAAATTGTGGGCGAGCCTGGCGACTTTCGAAAGATTGGTTTCGTGCGTATCGTACATCCCAACGAAACCGAAGCGCTCAAACTGAATGTCGGGATGCAGCGCAAGCTTGGCGTCAACGTCGAGCTCTTAACGCAACAGGAATTGAAAGATCTGGAGCCCGATTGGTCGGTCGATGACGTGGAGTTGGCCGCCTATGAGCCAGACTCCGGGTACGGGGATGGCGCTGGCGCCGCCAACGATTTCCTCAGCCGTGCGCGCGATATGGGTGTCGTCTATTTACCGCGGACGCATGTGACATCTTTGTCCGTCGTGAGCGGGCGTATTCGCGGCGTCGTCAGCGATCACGGAGAAATTCACGCTCCAGTTGTGGTTGTTGCGACTGGGCCGTGGACGCGGCCGCTTCTGCAGCTAGCCGGCTGCGATCTTCCCATCGAAACTGAGTACCATCAGGTGGCGATACTTAAAAATGCCCCTGGCATGAAAGGCGGTGGCTGCGCCTGCATTGACTCAGTGACTGCGACTTATTTTCGCTCCGACGGGAACGACAAATTTCTGATTGGCGACTTCTACGGCCAGCGCGGTGTGTGCCCCGACAACTTCGCGCAGCGCCCCGCTGACGAGGCTCTGGAAGAAATGATTGAGCGTGCCTGCCGGCGCGTCCCAAAGCTCGAAAATGCAGAAGTGATGCGTGGTGTGACCGGAATTTATGACATGACGCCGGACTGTCGTCCGCTGCTGGGAGAAGTTTCAGAAGTCAGGGGCCTGTATGTATGCTCCGGATTTTCCGGCATGGGATTCAAGATTTCTCCGGCTATCGGCGTAGTGATGTCAGAGCTGTTGCTGGACGGCAAAGGCAAAACCGTTGATATCAGCGCATTTCGGCCCAGCCGGTTTGTGGAGGGCTGTCCTATCAAGGCGGAGCATGAATACAAAGATGACTAAGGAGCCGGTATGAAGACAACCAGCAAGAAAGGGATCCTAGAACGTCTCAAGGAAGGGCCAGTTCTCGGTGATGGCGGCTACTTGCTGGAACTGGAAAAGCGGGGATGGGTGCGCGCGGGTCCGTTTACTCCGGAGGTCGCATTGCTCCATCCCAACGCCTTGCGCGAATTGCATGTAGAGTTTCGCGAGGCCGGCGCCGACGTGCTGCAGGCACTTACTTTTTACGCCAGTCGCGACAAACTGGCTACAGTCGGCCTGGAAAATCGTCTCGAAGAGCTCAACCGGGCCGCAGTCAAAATCGCGCGGGAAGTAGCCGGCGACAGGTGTCTGGTGGCGGGCAACCTGAGCCTTACCTGGATGTACGAACCCGGCAGTCAGGTGGCCGCAGACAGAGTGCGCCAGACTTTCGACGAGCAACTCGCTGTCCAGGTCGATGAAGGCGTGGACTTCATCATCGGCGAGACGTTTTCGTGGCTTGGAGAAGCCCTTATCGCCGTCGAGCGCGCAAGAAAGACCGGTTTGCCGGTCATGGTCACCATCTGCTTCGAGAATAAGGATGAGACGGCGGACGGGAAGTCGGCCGCCGAAGCAGCCAAAGCCTTACTCGACGGCGGCGCTGACATCGTCGGCATGAACTGCCTGCGTCCTCCCGCCCATATGCTCAAAGCCATGGAAGAGATGAGGAAAGCAGTTTCCGGGTATCTGGCATGCCAGCCCGTTGCTTATCGCACGCCGAGGGAAAAGCCAGACTTCACCAGCCTTCCCGAATTTCCGCTGGGGCTCGACCCTCTGCAACTCACGCGAAAAGAAATGGGTGACTACGCCCGGCAAGCTCGCGAGATCGGCATCAATTATATTGGCTCTTGTTGCGGGTCAGTGGCCATCCATGTTCGGGAGATGGCCAAAACGCTGGGGAAGCTATCAGAGGACGATCGCATCTGGAAAAAAGGCGGAGAAAAACCCATGTCAGCGTTTGAGTACTACGGTCACGATCAGTTGGCCGCGAAAAAACGCTGAACCAATTTTCTTCGCAGCTCGGGCAAGAAAAAAAGGGTCAGCGCAGTTGCTGACCCAACTTGAGAGAGGAACCTTTGCAAAGGACACCGCACCACATCCTGGACGACAGAGACAACAAAAACTAAGGTCCCGGGACCGATCGTTTCGAACGGGCCAGCAGCGGCCACCCGTTCATAATGCTTGAAGGTTACCGGAGCGCCTGAGCAGGATTGTCAGGGCTATATCATGCATTTGTCATTTCTTTGTTAGTTACGCGGAACGGTTAGTGCTCAACGCCGGTCGTAAGCAGGACTATCCGGCGTGGGCGGATCGTAATCCTTCCCATAAAGGTTCTTGTGCGGCTGAGGTGTGGCGACTTCGGTCAGTCGCAACAATCCTAAAGTCGAGTTCGCCTCTGAAACCGTGATGTCGCGAGCCAGGCTCTTCAGGGTTTCGGGCAACCCCGACTCATACCAGATTCGAAGAGTGTAGCGGCCAGGCGGCACATGGGGAATCAGGACTTCACCACGCTGGTCCGATATTCCGTAAAAAGGCGTGTCCACGGCGATCACAACCGCGCTCATCTCAGGATGAATATTGCAGAAAATGTAGGAGATTCCAGGTTTGTCGAACTGCACGTCGCGTGTGCTGCCGGCTTCATAAAGGCCCAGATCGAAACGTTTTCCCTCAAATAAAGAAAATACGTTGTGAAAAAAGGGGTCGCGGTTGGGAAATGCAACCACTGAACCCACCGGCACAACCAGCACGTGCGGCTCGAAACTCTTGTTGTGCTGCACCAGCCGCGGCCGCGATGATTCCTGGATCGTCGGGAACCTCACGGATTCGTTTCCGGTCAGCGGAGTAAGCCACAGTACAACGTCGCCCGCGCCACGAGGCCGGCTTCCGCCCGCGCCGTTGATCAGCTCAACGCGCGCGGTCAGGGTAACGTCCTGCCCGCTGGCAAGTCCGCTGCAAACCAGCAGCGATGCTAACAAGCTGGAGGCAGACCATCTCGTTTTCAAAACAGAATCCCCATGATCATGTTCAACTGGTCGGCGCTAGCGCTGTTACTGCCGATCAAAAATGTTCTGAGGTGCCGATATTCTCCCGAAAACACAAGGTTTGAGCGGGGTCGATAAATGAAGTTCACCAGGCCGCTTCGATTTTGCGCCAGCGCGGGAAAAATGTAACTTCGAGGCCTGGGAAAAGCGCGCAGATCTTGCGTGTACGGATTATCCAGCCCTAATGCCCCATTAAATTCCAATCGGGATGAGGCTTTAAGCTTTAACTGGGACCATCCTCCGATCGAGTTGAGCGCTCGTACCCCGGTATTGGCGCCAATAACGGCATCGCTGAAGATTACACTACGGCCGAAGCCCGCGCCCAGGCCACCCAGAGCACGTCCTCGATAAAACTCTCCAGAAAGACTCACGTGTGACGCGAGAGGAACGTCCCAGTCGGCCATCCCGCCCCAGCCGTCAACATGATGATTGAAACTCCAGTCCTGACGGCTGTAGTAGCCGGCGGTTCCCAGCGTCAGAGGCCGGCCGAGAAAGTTGTTTGTCCAAGCGACGCGGCCGCCGTAAGCCGGCTGACTCGATCTTTCCCCCGCCGATGGCGTGCGCAAGTACGAGTCGTACGGAAGTTCGCCGGTCAGATTATCGAATACGCCGCCTTGCAGGATCAGGCTTTGCCGGCCGGAAAGATCGTAGCGGTGCTCAACTCGAATCTGTGGAATCCAGCCCCAGAGGTTGCCGGCGTAGCCGAGGGCGGGCACGGCAAGTGAGGCAATTGAGCTCGGCGCCAGTGGGGAGACAAACGCGTTATCCTGGCCTGCGACCAGCGAGGTGTGGCCCCAATCCATCCTCAGGCTTGCAATTCGCAGCCGCACTAAACCATA
>CATPBY010000499.1 GCA_955652845.1 uncultured Terriglobales bacterium
CAGTAAAAGTAGCACCCGCAATATCGGCAGGACGCAGGCGTCCGGCGCGGGCGCGCTCGCTCAGTTCGCGGCGTTCGCTTGCAATTTGGCCGAGATCCTTTGAGCTGGCGGTTTGAATCACGGCTGCAATAACTCCCTCATCAACCGCGATGGCGAGGGCTACATTCACATCCTGATTCGAGCGAATTCCTTCGCCACTCCAGCTCGAATACATGCGTGGATGCTTTACCAGTACACGAGAGACCAGCGCCACCAATAGGTCGGTGTGTGTTATCCGCACTCCGCGAGCTTTCTCAATGACTGGCAGCATGCGCTCCCGGAGTTCGATCAGAGCGCCGGCCTCAACTTCGCGAGTCACAAAAAAGTGCGGTACTGTTGTCCAGCTTAGCGAGGTTCGCTCCGCCATGAGACGCGCAATCGAACTTAGCCGTTCGACGGCTGCCGGAGCGGCAGCTTGTGAGTTCGCTGCCGCCAAAATGTCGGACGCAAGAATCTCTCCGCCAGGCCCCGATCCCTGCACGCGATCCACATCCACACCGCGTTCCTTCGCCAGGCGACGCGCTTTGGGGGAAATCCCTGGCGCGGCTGACTTCGCAGTCTGGGGAGAACTCGGAGTTGCGGACGACGGACTGGTGACTGGAAGCGAAACTGCCGCAACCGTGGGCGCCGTCTGCTGCGGAGGAGTTTCTCCCGGGCGGACAATCCACGCAATCGTCTGTCCTACGGGAATGACCGCGCCTTCCTGCGCGCTGATCCCAGCAAGGACTCCATCGGCTGGAGATTCGATTTCCATTACGGCTTTATCGGTTTCGACTTCGAGCAGTGGCTCACCTTTGCTTACACTTTCGCCTTCCTTCTTCCGCCAGGAAACCAGCTTGCCGGTTTCCTGCGCCATCTCAAGAGCGGGCATCACAACGCTAAAAGCCATAAAGTTTTGGGAGGGCTGCCTGACAGAACCCTAGTCCGACACTCCTACGCGCTCGGTCTTGGCACTGGCCTCGATCATCTCGACGACGCGCTCGTTTGGCGAAGCTTCGCTCTCGCGTGTGGTCGGCAGCGGCCCATTAACGGTGACATAGTGCGCGCCCGCAACCAGCAGTTGCTCGGCGGGAAAACGTGTAATGACTTCGTGCCCGGTTTCGGTGACCACAATTTCTTCCTCAATGCGGGCAGCGCTCCAACCGTCGCTCGAGGGCCAGAATGTCTCCAGGGCAAACACCATGCCAGGCTTGATCTCGTGAGGGTGATCGAACGACACCAGACGGCTGATCACCGGCTTCTCCCATATCGCAAGCCCGATGCCGTGGCCGTACTGCAGCGCGAAGCATGCTTCTTCGTTAGGGAAACCGAACTCTTCGGCTTTGGGCCAAACGCCTGCGATGTCAGCCGTGGTTCGCCCCGGACGGACCAATTCGATCGCCGCATCCAGATATTCGCGGCACCGTTTGTAGGCATCCACCATGGCGTGAGACGCATAGCCAATGGTGAAGCAGCGGTAGTAGCAGGTGCGGTATCCCATGTATGAATGGAGTATGTCGTAGTAAACCGGATCGCCGGGACGCAACACGCGGTCCGAAAAAACATGGGGATGAGGATTGCAGCGCTCACCGGAAATAGCGTTCACTGCTTCGACGTACTCGGAGCCGAGATCGTAGAGAACTTTGCTCACCAATCCCACTGCTTCGTTCTCGCTCATGCCCGGCTTCATGGCCCGGTATAGCTCATCGTAAGCGGCGTCAACCATCATGGCTGAGGTGTTAAGCAGCGAGATCTCGTCCTGCGTCTTTATCACGCGCGCGTCGGACAGGAGTTGCTGCCCGTCAACCACCGTGATCCCCTCCCGCTGCAAGGCGAAAAGCACGGGCGGCTCAATGATGTCGATGCCGAGCGGCTCTTTGTGCAGCCCCCGCATCTCCAGTTCAACACGAATTTTTTTTGCTACGTCTTCGGCGCGTCCCATCTCCGGTGACATGGCCCCGCGCAACATAGAAATGCCCGGACGCGAGCGTTCTCCCAGCCACGGGCAATGCAATTGATGATGTCTGGCGGCTGAGCCGAAATCCCACAAAATTGGTTCGTCGTTTTGCGGCAGCAGAGTAAAGCGATTGCACTTGTCCTGCGCCCAACTGCCAATGTGCGTGGAGGTCAGGTAGCGCACATTGTTCATGTCGAAGCAGAGCAGCGCGCCCATCTCCGACTTGCTGAGCAGAGCTTTCGCCTTATTCAGGCGCTCGCGGCGCAGGCGATCGAAGTCCACCCGTTGTTCCCAATCAACCGCCATGGTTCCGTGAGTTGGCAGTGCCACGACGCACCTCCTGTTCGCTAGGTTTTTCCGCAGAGCGCACGGGCCGCTTCAAAGACTGATTTTTCGGTGGGCACAGTCGCGTCTTCAAGCGGAGGAGAGAATGGAATCGGGACGTGCATTGCCCCCATGCGCTTAACCGGGGCGTCCAAATCATAAAAAGCTCCCTCCGCGATCACCGCCGAAAGTTCCGCCGCCACCCCATAACGGCCGTAACCTTCGTCCATGATAATCACTCGGGACGTCTTCTTTGCCGATTCAATTAGGGCTTTCTCATCGAGCGGCCACGTAGTTCGGGGATCGATCACCTCGGCGCTGATGCCCGCTTCCTCAAGTAAGTTCGCCGCACCAAGGGCGACCTGGACCATGCTGCTGGTGCCAACAAGAGTGATGTCTCGACCTACGCGCTTGATGTCCGCCACTCCAAACGGGATGGTGTACTCTTCCGCCGGCACCGGCCCTTTCTGCCTGTACATCATTTTATCTTCGAAAAAGACCACTGGATTTTCATCCCGGATCGCGGTCTTCAGCAATCCCTTCGCATCATAGGGCGTCGACGGCAAGACAATCTTCAGGCCGGGGACATGGCTGAACCAGGCGTGCAGCGATTGCGAGTGCTGCGCCGCTGAACGCCGGGTCGCGCCCAGCGTTGTCCGCATCACCATGGGAACTTTCCACGTCCCTCCTGACATGTAATGGACTTTCGCGGCCTGGTTCACCATTTGATCCATGGTGAGGGTGATGAAATCGCCGAACATGATGTCGACTACGGGGCGCAGGCCAGTCATCGCGGCTCCCACCGCAACGCCAGTGAAGCCGGCTTCTGATATGGGAGTATCGATTACGCGGCTGGTGCCGAATTCTTCTACCAGGCCGGAAAGAACTTTGAACGGCGTACCGGCTTCCGCCACGTCTTCGCCGAGAATGCAGACGCGTGGATCCCTGCGCATTTCTTCGGCAAGCGCCTCGCGGACTGCTTGCGCAAAAGTCAGTTCCCGCGCGCCGGCGTCAGGCATAAACATTTTCCTCGGCTTCTTTCACGTCGGGATACGGAGCTGAAATTGCGAACTCGACCGCCTTTTCCATCTCCGACCTGACCTCCGCGTCGATCGCAGCCAGCAAATTGGAATCCGACAGCTTTTGCTCAATCAACCAATTGGCCAGCCGTTTGATCGGATCACGCTCGCTTTTCCAGCTTTGTTCCTCCTGCTTCGAGCGGTAGTACTCGCGATTGATATCGCCCACGTGATGGCCGGTATAGCGGTAGGTATTGCACAGGAGAAGTGCCGGCCCGCCTCCCTGGCGGGAATGTTCGATCAGCCTCTTTGCAGTCTCATAGACTGCGCGAACGTCCTGCCCATCAACACTCGCCGTTTGCAGACCAAAGGCGGAGCCGCGAGCCAGGATGTCACCCGCTGTGGTTTCGGAAAAGTGGGTATATTCCGTATATAGATTGTTTTCGCAGACGTAGATTACGGGCAGCTTCCAGAGCTGAGCCAGGTTCATCACTTCGTAGAGAACTCCTTGCCCGAGCGCACCCTCGCCGAAGAAACAGACCGCAACCCGTCCGTTGTTGAGGTGTTTGGCGGAAAATGCGGCGCCGGTCGCAATGCCCACGCTGCCGGCGACAATGGCGTTCGCGCCCAGGTTTCCGGTCGCCGGATCCGCAATGTGCATCGACCCACCTTTGCCGCGGCAGTATCCCGCTTCTTTACCGAGCAACTCGGCGAACATGCGATCCGGTGATGCCCCTTTTGCCAGACAATGCCCATGGCCGCGATGCGTGCTGGTTATGTAATCCTCACGTCGCAAGGCTTGGCAGATGCCGACAGCCACCGCTTCCTCACCCACATACAGATGTGCAAGGCCAGGCATCAAAGCGCGGGTGTAGAGTTCATTGACCTGCTCTTCGAACAGCCGGATACTCACCATTCGCCGGTACATCTGGACCCATTGTTCGGCCTTGATTCCGGAGCCGGCAGTCGCGTTCACCGTGATGGTGGTCATTTCGGCACTCCTGACATGCGCGCTAACACATCAAACACCACAGCGAAATCCTGTTTGGCCATTCCCATGGCGCGGGCGGCGGTCAGAAACTCATTGCTCACAGCGGTCGTCGGCAGCGGAACGTCGAGCTGACGCCCCATCTCTAATGCCAGGAGCATGTCTTTCTGCATCATGTTTACGTCAAACCAGGCCTCTTCCGGCTGTTGCAGAACGAACGGCCCGCGATACTGGATCATCGGTGAGGCGACGGCGCTGTGAGTCAGGACATCGACCGCCGTCTCGCGCGCAATTCCACTCTTCTCCGCCAGCAAAACTCCCTCGCAGAACGCCAGCATCTGCACAGCGAGACTGAGATTCGTGGCAATCTTCATCGACAACGCGAGTCCGTTGTCCCCCACATACGTGACTTTTGGTCCAATATCCAGCAGTAAGGGCTTCACCCGTTCGAAAGTCTCGCGACGTCCGCCAACCATTACGGACAACTTGCCTTCCTGCAACGTGATCACGCTTCCAGAGACCGGTGAATCAACCATGTCGGCATCTTTCTCGCGGATTCTCGCCGCCAAGGCGCGACTCGCTGCTGGGCTGACCGTACTCATGTCGCTGAAGATCTTGCCCTTGCCGAGCCCTGCCAGCAGCCCGTCAGGTCCATCCGCTATGGCAGCCAACGCCGATGCGTTCGTCACCATGGCAAAGATCACGTCAGCTGAGGCGCTCACTTCGCGCGGCGAATTCGCCCACTTCATGCCCTTATCGATCAGCCACTGCGCCTTTGACCGGGTGCGGTTGTAGCCGGTGACGGTGTGTCCCTTGCTCAGTAGGCGGCTCACCATCTGGCTTCCCATTACCCCAAGACCGACAAATCCAAGGTTAGCCATTTATCTCCAAACCACGAGTGGGCTTCGACGACGGCGGCCGGGTTGCCGTCGGATCAACTCGAGAATCCTCGCAAATCTGTTGCAGGTGCGCGCGCATGGCGGAGCGCGCCTTTTCAGGGTCGCGCAGTTCGATGGCCTGAAAGATGCGTTTGTGGTGGAACTGTCCACGCTCCGGACCACCGTCCACCGTAAAAATCCTCATGCGTTGTTCGCGAAGCAATCCAACGATCGAATCAATTAACGAGAGGATGAGCGGATTTGCCACGGCTTCCGCCAAAGCAAGATGAAAGTCGAGGTCAGCTTCAATGTAAGCCTCCGGATTGTGCTGCGAACGATCCATGACAGCCACCGCTTCGCGCATGGTGCTGAGATGCTGGTCCTCGACGCGAGTGGCCGCCAGTGCGGCAATTTCCGGCTCCAGAATTGCGCGCAATTCGGCCAGACTGGTGGAACCATCCGGTTGACCGATCTTGACCATCAGGTCCAGTGACTGGCGTATAGCCTGCGACGTGCCATCTGTCACGAACGTGCCGCGCCCGGAATAAGCCTCCACCAGGCCTTTCTCGCGCAGCGCCTTCACAGCTTCCCTGACTGCGGTCCGGCTCACGCCGAATTGCTGCGCCAGTTCCCGTTCCGCGGGCAACTGGTTTCCCGGTTTGAGCGCGCCCTTCAGAATCGATTCTTCAATCTGCTGGACGATTTGCTCGTACAGTCGAGATGTCCGGACGACCTTGTACACCATTTCCCCTCGTTAATTTTCACCAACCGCGTCGTCATTTTCCGGGAATCAGAATTCTCAGGCAGCCTGAATCCACACGGTCTTAGTGTTGGTGAATTCGCGGATGCCATATGGCCCAAGCTCACGGCCATGTCCGGAGTGTTTTACTCCACCAAAAGGAAGCCGCGGATCAGAGGCCACCATCTTGTTGATGAATACCATTCCGGCTTCGAGTTCATTGATAAAACGCTCGCGTTCACCCTGATCGTTGGTCCATGCGCTCGCTCCCAATCCAAACCGCGTGTCGTTTGCGATGCGGATTGCATCATCTATGTTCTTCGCCCGGAAAACACACGCAACAGGACCGAAGAGCTCCTCCCGGTAGGCCGGGGATTCTTGCGGGATATCAGTTAAGACAGTTGGCGCGTAAAAGTTTCCAGCCCGCTGTAAAGGCTTGCCTCCGGTCAAGACTCGCGCTCCCGCTGCGATGGTTTTGTGGACATCCTCATCCAGGCTGGTCACGCCATCTGCTGTAGCCAGCGGGCCCAGTTCCGTGCTTTCGTCGAATGGATCGCCTATTTTCAACGCCTCCATTTTGCTCACGAATTTCCGCTCAAATTCATCAGCAATCGCATCAGCCACGATAAATCGCTTGGCTGCGATACAGGATTGTCCGTTATTCACGATTCGTGCCTTCACCGCAGTATCGACCGCCTCATCAAGATTGGCGCTGGGCATCACGATAAAAGGATCGCTGCCGCCCAGTTCCAGCACCACTTTCTTGATGCGCTTCGCGGCCCCGGTTCCGACCTGGACTCCCGCTTGCTCGCTGCCGGTAAGAGTGGCCGCTACAACCCGCGGATCGTTCAGAATTCGGTCGACCTGCTGGGAACCAATGAGAAGTGTTTGAAAGACGCCATTCGGAAAGCCAGCTTCACGAAAGATGTTTTCAATTGCCAGGGCACACTGAGGAACGTTCGACGCGTGCTTCAGCAATCCCACATTGCCGGCCATTAAAGCGGGCGCCGCGAACCGGATGACCTGCCAGAAGGGGAAATTCCATGGCATCACCGCCAGTATCGGTCCCAGTGGCTGGTAACGTACATAACTGCGGGTCGCGGTTGTCTCCACTGCTTC
>CATPBY010000500.1 GCA_955652845.1 uncultured Terriglobales bacterium
AGAAAGCGTCGATCGCATCATCTACTCCATCTTCCAGAGATTCAACCTGGAATGGAAAACCCGCACCCTCAACCTATTTACACAAGCTGCTTGACGTCACCGCCTCAAGTTTAGTGTTTGACACTGTTTGCGAGCGGTTGCTATAGTCGAAGTGGTTCGCCTTTGGAAGCGGGTTCGCTTTTAGCAGTCCGGCAGCTGGGATTGTTCAGGCTCATTCGCCAGGATGGGCTCCACACAACCTGAGACTCACACCAGCAGTCCGCACGGAAACAGCCCGCATCCGTCCTCCGCACGAAGTGCGAGGTATACCGCAGAGAGGCCATTGATCTTGTTCGACGACAATACCGTCCGCAACCTGGATTCCTCGACTTCAACGCCAGTAGCTGAGCACCCCACGGGATCCCAAGAGGACCATACCCCGGACAGCTCCACGCCTGAGACGACTCAGAGCACACCTGGTCAGGCCGAGAAAGCGTCTGCGCCAACTGATGATTTTGCCGCAGCGCTGGAAACATTCACCACCGAGAGCGAAGAGGCGGTCAGCGAGGACAACGTCCTCAAAGGTACCGTGCTGAAGCTCACGCCGACGCACGTCGTCGTAGACATTGGGGCCAAGTCCGAGGGCATGCTGCCCATCTCCGAAGTACTCGACCATGAGGGCAAGCCGAAATTTCAGCCCGGTGACGAAATCGACGTCATGCGGGACAAGGGCGAGACCGAGGAAGGTTACATCAACCTTTCCCATCAAAAGGCGCAGCGGCTGCGCGCCTGGGACGAAATTGAGAAGGCCTACAACGAGAAGAAGCCCATCAAGGCCCAGGTGGTCGAGCGTATCAAGGGCGGTCTGACGGTCGACATTCTTGGTGCCCGTGCCTTCCTGCCCGGATCCCAGGCCGACCTGCGTCCGGTGCGCAACCTGGAAGGCGTAAAGGGCCAGTGGCTGGACGTTGCCATCATCAAGCTTAATAAAAAGCGCGGCAACATCGTGGTCTCGCGCAAACAGGTCCTGGAAGAAGAGCAGAACGAGAAAAAGTCCAAGACGTTGGAGCACCTGGAAGAAGGCGGAGTGTTGACCGGCGTGGTCAAGAACCTCACCGAGTATGGCGCGTTCGTCGACCTGGGTGGAATTGATGGTCTGCTGCACATCACCGACATGTCCTGGGGGCGGCTTACCCATCCCCGCGATCTGGTCAATGTGGGTGACCAGATCCAGGTGAAGGTGCTGAAGTTTGACAAGGAGAAACAGCGAGTATCGCTGGGCTTCAAGCAGCTCACCCCTGATCCCTGGCTGGATGCATCGCACCGCTACCCGGTCGGAGCACACGTCAGCGGACGCGTAATCAGCGTCACTGACTACGGCGCATTTGTGGAGCTCGAACAGGGCATCGAGGGTCTGGTGCATGTCAGCGAGATGACCTGGTCCAAACGCATGAAGCATCCATCGAAGCTGGTCAATGTGGGTGACCAGGTAGATTGCGTGGTGCTGAATGTCAATCCGCAGGAACGGCGTATTTCGCTCGGCATGCGGCAACTCGCGACCAATCCCTGGGATGCACTCCATGAGAAGTATCCCGTGGGCGCTCAGGTGGAAGGACGAGTCCGTAACCTCACCGACTTCGGAGCTTTCATCGAAATCGAAGACGGAATCGACGGTTTGGTGCACGTCAGCAATTTAAGCTGGACCAAGAGGGTAAAACATCCTTCTGAAATTCTCAAAAAAGGCGACCGGGTGAAGGCGGTTGTGCTGGCAATTGAGCCGGACAAGCGGCGTCTCTCACTGGGCGTGAAACAGCTTCAACCGGATGTTTGGGAGACCTTCTTCGCCCAGCATCATGTCGGCGACGTATTGCACGGCAAAGTGCTCCGGGTAGCCAGCTTTGGAGCGTTCGTCGAGATTGCAGAGGGCATTGAGGGCCTTTGCCACAACTCCGAAGCGGTAGATGGCAACGGTCAGCCCCTGACCCTCGAACCCGGCCAGGAGCATGACTTCAAAATTATCAAGATGAATCCGGAAGAAAAGAAAGTCGGGCTCAGCATCAAAGCGGTGGGTGAAGAAGCCTCGCGTCACGAAGTGGAAGCCTACAAACACCCGGTATCCAGCACGGGAGGCTCAACCATCGGCGAACTGGTCTCATGGAAGCGCGCCGGCAACGAAAATAATTAAGACTCGCCTGAGAGCCTGCACTCCGCTACCTCGTATCAATTTTCAGATTGATGTTGACCTGCTGACGCCCGTCAAACTGGCTCACAGTTTTGGTATCGCTCTTGTGGCCGTTGTACTGGGCGTAAATTTCGTAATCCACATTCAAAGACAATGCCGGGAAACGGTAGACGCCATCGGGGCCCACAATAAACGTTTTCACTGCTCGCGTACGGGTATTAGAGAGATAAACCACGGCGCTGGCCAGCGCGGCATCCTGGCGATCACTGACCCTCCCGGTCACCAGGCGTCCGGTCTCGCCTTTGTCTTTGAAAGAAGATGATGCGGCAAAGCTGGAAGCCACAAAACCGGCAAGCAACAGCGCGAAAGCCGCAATTCGTAGCGTTTTCATGAGGTTCCTCCCGGAAGCGCTCGACCGCCAGCCACCTGGTATTCCAGCTGATATCTTAGATGCGGTTAAGTGGTTTATCTGCTCGTCGTTTTCCGGCGTGAATCCAGCGAATCTTACTCTAACCCTATGCGACCTCCAAACTGTCAAACGGCGGATAACTGGATCGAGCTAAAGGCTTGGATAACATGAGAGCAAGTAGGATGGCCCAAGCATGCTGCGCGAGAGTGGGGGAATTAAAGTTGAAGATACGTGGGCGGATAACGGTCTAGGAATAGTCGCCATCTTCGGCTTCCGTCTCCTCTTCTTCATCGATGATTTCTTCCTCTTCGACCGGCTTCAATTCGATGGGATTAAGCGTGATCACCTCGAAGTCGCTGCCGCACTCCGGGCAAGAGATGATTTCACCCTCATCGACGTCGTCTTCCTCAATGTCGAGATTGAACTCACATTCCGGACAATAAACCATAATTCCCCCGTTCGATTAAACGTCCCCTGCTAATATTTAGTTTCTCCCAGGCCTGCGGTCAAGTGCTCGGCCCGGGGAATTTTCAGCTGCCGTCGGACTTACCGGTTGACAATCATGTGTCGTTCCAGTATGCGGGGCCTGATCGCGCTCGCCGTAGCCGCTTCTGCGACTTTATTCGCGCAGTCCTTGCAACGGGACACCTCCGCCGATGCCTCGCCTGCCGATGCGCACATTGCGGCAGCCCTGCGCGAGGTTTCCGCGCAACGCATTCAAGCCAGCATCGAGAAACTCGTAGGTTTCCACACTCGCTCGACTCTCTCGGAACAGGACAACGCTTCGATCGCCGCCGGCCGCGGCATTGGAGCGGCACGGGAATGGATCAAGTCCGAATTTGAGCGCTACGCGCGCGACTGTGGCGGCTGCCTGGAGGTGAAGACGGATACTTTCACCGAACCGCCTGCCGATCGCATCCCCAAGCCTACGGAAGTCACGAATGTTTACGCGGTGTTGCGCGGCAGCGACCCGCAAAGTGCCGGGCGCATTGTGCTGGTCACCGGCCACTATGATTCCCGCAACAGCGACAACTTCAACACTAGCGGCGCGGCTCCCGGAGCCAATGACGATGCCAGCGGAACCGCCGTGAGCCTGGAGTGCGCCCGGGTCCTGAGCACACTGAAATTTCCCGCGACAATTATTTTTTTGACCGTGGCGGGCGAGGAGCAGGGCTTGTTCGGGAGCCGTCATTTCGCGGAAATGGCGAAGTCCGGCGGATGGAACATTGAAGCCGTGCTGAACAATGACATCGTCGGCGGAGATCGCAACCCGCAGCAGGATCCAAACGTTGTGCGGGTGTTCTCGGAAGGCGTCCCGGTCGCCGCCAAGGATGATGCCTTGAGCGAAATTCGCAGCCTGGGCGGGGAAAGCGACTCTGCTTCACGAGAGCTCGCGCGCTATGTATCGGAAACCGGTCGCACTTATGACACCGGATTGAAGCCGATGCTGGTATTTCGCCTGGACCGCTACCTGCGCGGCGGCGACCACTATTCTTTCAACCAGCAAGGCTTCGCCGCCGTCCGCTTCACCGAGTATCGCGAGGACTACAACCACCAGCATCAGAATGTGCGCGTAGAGAACGGAGTTCAGTACGGCGACCTGCCCCAGTTCGTCAACTTTGACTATATCGCTGGCGTGGCCCGGTTGAATGCCGCCACCCTGGCTTCACTCGCCTCAGCGCCAGCGCCTCCAGCAAGGGTGCGCGTGCTCACTAAACAACTGGAAAACGATTCCACCCTAACCTGGGAACCCTCTCCGGACGCGCGCGCAACAGCTTACGAGGTAGTGTGGCGTGCGACCACAAGCCCCGAATGGGAGCATGCGGAAGCAGTCGGGAATTTACCGCGGGCCACCATTCCGCGCTCGAAAGACAATGTGATCTTCGCGGTGCGGGCGCTCGATCGGGACGGGCACAGAAGCCTCCCCGTGGCGCCATTGCCGGAAAGGTAATCCACAAACTGTTAGGATAGATGCGACGGAAGCCTCGTAACGGCTCATGATTCATGCCCCGAAATACCTCTTTTGAAATGGGACTGCCGCCCTTCCGCGGTGCGGTGCGGCAGATCATTATTGCCAGTGTCGCGATCTATGTTGTCCTCCTGCTGTTGATGTCGTTCGCCCAGCCCGCGGGTCAGACAATTCTCACTCTGGGTATCCTGAATCCGGCTCACGTCCGCCAGGGCTGGGTGTGGCAGTTCATCACCTACCCCTTCATGTATGAGGATCCCATTGCTTTCCTGATGTCGCTGCTGGGAGTCTACTTCCTGGGATCGGCAGTCGAAGAGCGCATCGGTTCTGCCACCTTCTACGGACTCTTTTTCGGCAGCGTAGTGCTTTCGGCGATCGCCGGATTCGCCCTGTCATTCACGGGCGTAGTGGCCCAGGGATCTGCTCTCGGCTCCGGCGCCGCCGCCAACGCCATCCTGATGGTTTTTTATTTATTCAATCGCGGCGCGCCGATCATGCTGTTTCCGATTCCGATTCAGATTCCGGTGAAATGGATCGTTCTGTTTACAGCAGCTATCGAAGTGGCGTACCTACTTCTCAGTCACTTCGCCCTGTTCTATTTCATCTTGCTGTTGGGCTTGGGGGCGGGATATGTGTGGTACTCGATGTTCCTGACCCGAAAGACATCGCTCCACCTCTCCGAGAAATACTTCAGCCTGCGAAATTCCTACTACCGCTGGAAACGCCGCCGTGCCGCTCGCAAATTCGAGGTGTACATGCGCGACCAAAACCGCACCGTCACCTTCGACGAACACGGAAACTTCGTTCCGCCTGAGGAGTCGGATAAGAAGAATGGCGGAGGGAAGTCGGGGTGGGTGAATTAAGAGCAGCTTCTAGCTATTAGCGTTTAGCCAAAAGCTAAGAGCTAAGAGCTGGTTTTACGCACTCACC
>CATPBY010000501.1 GCA_955652845.1 uncultured Terriglobales bacterium
TCGCTGTATACTGCTTTCTCTCCAGGAGTCGCCGCAAGCGGAGTGTGGAAGGCCGCGGCCAAAAGTTCATCCCGCGTACGTGCCCGCCAGAACAGCTTCTCGTAAGCCGGCAACCCAGAGGAGTGAGCTAGCAGCATACGCACCGTCACTTCACTACGGCGTGCATCGTTTTCAGCGAACTCCGGCACGATGGCGACGGTGGGCGCCTCCAAATCCAGCAAACCGCGCTGGTAAAGAATCATCGCCATCACATTGGTTGCTGCAACCTTGGAAACAGAAGCGAGATCAAAAATACTTGTGGCAGTCACCCCGGGCGAATCGCGATCGTAGGTGAAGCGGCCGAAGGCCTTGAGTGCAATTAATTTTCCGCGATGAGTTACGGCAACCGAGGCCGCCGGGAAAGCATGCTCCGCTATGGCTTTCCGCAACACGTCGAAAGCTCGGCCAAAAACAGCATCCTGCTGCTCGCAGGCGTGGACAGGAAAATGCGAGGCGGATTTTATACCGGTATTCAGTGGGGAAGAGCTTTCTGACAAAGTTGTGAGATGCTCGATGTTCGCGTTATAACAAAGTTCCAGTCAGGGGTAAAGGTGACTAGCGATTTCTGATGGCAGCGGAGGGCATAGTCACCTACCGATAACAACCAGGGCACCTCTTACTTCAGTTTCTTGAGCAATCTCTCTGCTGTTGTGTAAAGTCGAACTATCCGCACAACCGTCACAAATTCGCGCCTTCAGCGTTCCTGTCATTGCTCTTTTTTTCGTGACATGGTCACGGCAATATTTTCACTCGTTCTGTTGTCTTCGCAACTATCAGCCGAGACGCCGAAAGTTCCAGCCAATCCTCTCGAAGTCCTCGATCCGATTGTGGAACGAGCCATTCACGAGAACGAGGTTCCAGGCGCTGTGGTGCTGGTCGGACACGATGGTCAGGTGGTATACCGGAAAGCTTTCGGTAACCGGTCAATCGAGCCGCGCCTTGAGCCCATGACGGTTGACACCATCTTCGATATTGCTTCATTGACCAAAGTCGTGGCCACCACAATCGCCGTCATGCAGTTAGCGCAGCAGGGACAAATCAGGTTCAACGACCCGGTTGCGAAATACCTCACAGAGTTCGGGCAGAACGGCAAAGATGAGATTACGATCCGTGAACTGCTGACGCACTATTCCGGCCTGGCGAAAGACCTGGATTTGACTGAAGCGTGGGAAGGACGCGATTTTGCGCTGCGCATGGCCTACGAAGAAAAGCCGGCGTTTCCTCCCGGTTCGCGATTCGAGTACAGCGACGTCAACTTCATCATTCTCGGCGCGCTGGTGGAGCACGTTACCGGCACTACGCTGGATGCGTACTGCATGAAGAACGTTTTCGCCCCATTGCAGATGACACACACCCGCTTCCTCCCGCCTGCGTCCTGGCGGACTGACATCGCGCCCACCGAATATGACGAGCAGGGAAAGATGCTGAGAGGAGTCGTGCATGACCCGACGGCACGGCGGATGGGCGGGGTTGCGGGACACGCCGGCGTCTTCTCAACCGCAAGTGATCTATCCAGATTTGCCCAGGCTTTATTGGACGGCAGCCCGGTTTTGCCGCCGCCGCTGGTGGAAAAGATGAGCACCCCGCAGCAGCCTCCGACTGCGCCAGAACTGCGCGGCTTTGGCTGGGACATCGATTCTCCTTTTTCCAGCAATCGTGGCGAATTGCTTCCGGTGGGATCGTTCGGACACACAGGGTTCACCGGAACGTCGTTATGGATCGATCCGACGACGCGGACCTACATCCTCGTGCTGACAAATGCAGTCCATCCTCGGGGGAAGGGAAGCGCGATTGCGCTGAGGTCGAAGGTGGCGACGGCTGTGGCTGCGGCCATTCCATTGACGGTTAGCGAAAAAGATGAGCTCCGTTTGAAGAGCATTACTGGATACAACGAGGCGCAAACCGCCTCGCGCCGCATAGCCGCCCGCAACGGAGCAGTTCAATCTGGAATCGATCTCCTCGAGAGCCAAAATTTTGATCTGCTACGAGCTGCGACGGGAAAGAAAAAAATTGGACTGCTCACCAATCAGACCGGGGTTGATGCGCAAGGACGCCGCACCATCGATGTACTTGCCAACGCTCCTGGCATCTCTCTGGAAGCGATCTTTAGCCCTGAGCACGGCGTCACCGGCACGCTCGACACCACCGACGTCGGCAACTCACGCGACGCCGCCACCAGTGTTCCCGTCTATAGCGTCTACGGAGCAACCGACGCCGCGCGGCGTCCGTCACTGGATGTGTTTAAGAATCTTGACGCGGTGGTGGTCGACATCCAAAACGCTGGAGCACGTTTCTACACCTATGAGACAACCCTGGGTTATTTTCTTGAAGCCGCGGCCAGGACGGGCGTTGAAATCGTTGTCCTGGACCGGCCGAACCCGATTACTGGATCGTTCGTGCAGGGGCCCGTCTCCGACGCCGGTCGGGAGAGTTTCACCAATTATTTTTCTGTACCCGTACGCCACGGGATGACCATGGGGGAACTGGCCAAGATGTTCAACGCCGAGCGCAAGCTCAATGCCAGGCTCACCGTTTTCCCCATGGACGGATGGATGCGCGGCGACTGGTATGACTCTACGGGCTTGCTTTGGGTCAGTCCATCGCCCAACCTGCGCAGCCTCGCGGAAGCAACCCTCTATCCTGGCGCCGGATTGGTCGAAGGAACCAATGTCTCGGTCGGGAGAGGCACGGACACACCGTTCGAGCTTCTGGGAGCTCCCTGGATCAAGGGACGCGAACTGGCGCAATATCTAAACGCGAGAAATATCTCCGGCATACGTTTTGTGCCGGTAAACTTAACGCCAA
>CATPBY010000502.1 GCA_955652845.1 uncultured Terriglobales bacterium
ACCAGTTTTGTCGTTGTATCCAAGCAAGTGAAGCCCAAGAAATCCGGCGAGCCCTATCTTGCGCTGACTCTAGGCGACCGCGGCGGGCACATTGAAGCCAAGATGTGGGACAACGTGGAAGACGCGCTGGATGCATTCGAGCAGGATGATTTTGTAAAAATTAAGGGGCTGCTCAACAAGTATAAGAACCGATTTCAGATCACGATTCACAAAATCCGCCGTCTCGGGGATTCAGAAGTTGATTTTTCCGATTATCTGCCTAAGACGACGAAAGACATAGACGAGTTGTGGAATACGCTTGCCGGGTTTATCGCCAGCTTTCAGAATGCTCACCTCAAGGCCCTGGTCGAATCGTTCATGGCTGATCCCGGGATCGCCGAGGCCTATCGTATTGCCCCGGCGGCCAAGACCCTGCATCATGCCTACATTGGCGGACTGCTCGATCACGTGGTTTCACTCTGCCGCTCCTGCGATTTGATCAGCCGCAACTACCCCCAGATCGATCGCGACCTGCTACTCACCGGAGCTTTCCTCCACGATATCGGCAAGATTCACGAGCTCACCTACAACCGGTCCTTTACTTACAGCACCCGTGGCCAGCTCCTTGGACATATGGTCATTGAACTGGAAATGCTTCAAGCAAAGCTGGCGCTGATCCCCGGTTTCCCTGATGAACTGAAAACCCTGGTGGAACATCTCATCATCAGCCATCATGGACAGTACGAGTTCGGTTCTCCAAAGCTGCCCATGTTTCCCGAGGCGCTCATGCTGCACTATCTTGACGATCTCGATTCCAAGATGGAGAGCATGAGGGCGCACTTTGAACGGGCAGGCGATTCGGATGGCGCATGGACTGGCTACAATCCATCTCTCGGTAGACCGTTGCTGAATATCGAAAAATTTCTCGTCAAGAAAGAAGCAGTTGAAGACAGAGAAAACATACCCGTGTTCTCGTCGACGTCAGACGCCGGGCGAACCGCCGAAGACGTCCCAACAGAGTTGGAGTTCGCCGAAAAGAAACCAACTCCGCAAACGTGACAATTACAGCCACGGGCTGTAGTATTGCGCCGGCTGATTCCTTATTGTGGTCGCAGTTTTGCCCCTCATCCAGCGGTTTGTGTCAATCTTTCTAGACGGAGACCTCTTATGCGTACACGCCTGGCTGCTATCACGCTGAGTCTTTGTTTTTGTATCGCTTTTGCGGCCTGCAAGAGCAACAAGAGTTCTGATTCGACTGCAAACAACACAACTTCCACGACCTCGTCAACCCCAGATGCTCCGCCGGCTGCCGAATCTCCCGCCCCCGTCACCGAATCCACGCCGGAACGTCGCACGGAAGCGTCCGCGCCCGTCATTGTCCCCGCGGGAACGGAGTTGACCGTTCGACTGGGTGAAGCGGTAGGATCGAGGATCAGCCAACCCGGCCAGCCTTTTTCGGCGACTTTGGCCAGCACTCTTCAGATTGATGGAAAAGAATCGGTTCGCGCGGGAGCGGCTGTTTCAGGTGTGGTAGTGTATGCGGCGCCGCTGGGTCGCTTCAAAGGTGGCGCCCGTCTGCAACTCAAACTTACCTCGATCAGGGTCCGTGGCATCGAAAAACCTGTCCAGACATCTTCAATTGTGCGAAGTGAAAAGGGAAAGGGCAAGCGCACGGCTGTAATGACCGGCGGAGGCGCGGCTGTGGGGGCACTGATCGGCGGTTTGGCGGGCGGAGGCAAAGGCGCGGCCATTGGCGCAGTTGCTGGAGGTGGCGCTGGGGCTGGAGGCGCAGCCTTCACCGGGAACAAGGAGATTGTCCTTCCCGCGGAGTCGGCTTTAAGTTTCAGGCTGGAGCAGCCGCTGGAATTGAAATAGGTAGTGCCTGAGAAAGCAATGCTCGACTTTACGCGCTTCCAGGTGCTGACTTTCGATTGTTACGGTACGCTTATCGATTGGGAGACGGGAATTGTCGGCGCCTTGCGTCCCATTCTGGCTGCACACGGCAAGACTATTTCCGGCGCCGAACTGTTGCAGCTTTACTCCGAACTGGAAGTTCAGGCCCAGCAGGGCGAATTTTGCCCCTACCGCGATGTTTTGCAAACGGTAGTCCGCGGCTTCGGACAGCGACTTGGATTTGCGCCGTCCGAATCAGAGATACGCTCACTGCCAGAGTCGTTAGCCACCTGGCTGCCGTTTCCAGACACCATTAGCGCCCTCCGCAAGCTCAAGAGCCGCTACCAAATTGCAATCATGTCTAACGTCGATGATGACTTGTTCGCTTCTACGGCGCCCCGCCTTGCAGTCCAGTTCGATCATGTGATCACGGCACAACAGGCCCGAGCCTACAAACCTTCGCTTCGATTCTTCGAGTTGGCCCAGGAACGAATCGGAGTAAAGCGAGAACAGTGGCTTCACGTTGGACAAAGCATCTATCACGATGTAATTCCAGCCAAATCTTTTGGCCTTGCGACCGTGTGGGTCAATCGCCCCTCGCTGCGGCCCGGAGCGGGAGCAGCCAGAGCAGCATCTGCTCAGCCTGATCTGGAAGTGGCCAGCCTCAAAGCGCTGCTTGATCTGGCGGCAAAAAACGGGAACCGGGAACAACAGACTGAGATCTGAAGTTGGTGCTCCAGCATCCCGCCTGTGCAACCGATACTTCCGCGCCTCACCGGCAGGTATTAAACTGATGGATCTTTAATCCTACGAAGTCGACGTTACTCAGCGCCCTGGACCTGGGAGACAAACATGGCAACCACCAGCCGCATCGATCCGCTTTCCTATCTCACCGATCAATTGAACGATCTGAAGGCAAAGGGCACTCACTTCCGGCTGCGTGTGCTCGACGATGAGCAGGCTCCCGTCTGCACTTTCGACGGCAAGAAGGTCATAAATCTGGCCTCCAACAATTATCTCGGCTTGACCACGCATCCCAAGCTGCGCGAGGCAGCGCTCGAGGCGACCCGGAAGTACGGCGTGGGATCGGGCGCGGTGCGTACCATCGCCGGAACCATGAAGATACACATGGAACTGGAGGAAAAGATCGCGCGGTTCAAAAATGTCGAAGCCTGCGTTGTCTTCCAGTCGGGGTTTGCCGCCAATGCAGGCACAGTATCGGCAGTGCTGGGGAAGGATGATTTCATCATTTCCGACCAACTGAATCATGCCTCGATCATCGACGGCGCACGCTTGTCGCGAGCCAAAATTCTGGTCTTCGAGCATAAGAACACTGCCCAAGCCGAGGAAAAACTAGCCAGCGTGAACGACCATCCAGGAAAGAAACTGCTTATTTCAGACGGCGTATTTTCGATGGATGGCGACATCGGTCCGCTGCCCGCCTTGTGTGATCTGGCAGAAAAATATGGCGCCATCATGATGGTCGATGATGCCCACGCTTCTGGAGTCCTTGGCCGCAATGGCCGCGGAACCATCGATCATTTCAAAATGCACGGCCGGGTTGATATCCAGGTGGGCACGCTGTCAAAAGCAATTGGCGCGCTGGGCGGATACGTCTGCGGTACTCGCGATCTGATCGATTTTCTGTATCATCGCGCGCGGCCGTTCCTGTTTTCCACTTCGCATCCGCCCTCGGTGGCGGCAACCTGCATCGCCGCCTTCGAGGTGCTGGAAAACGAACCGGAACGCATTGAGCAGCTATGGCAAAACACTCGCTTCTGGAAAAAAGAATTGGGCTTGCTTGGGTTTGACATCGGGGGCAACAGCACACCCGCCAGCGAAACGCCAATCACTCCCATAATCATCGGCGACGGAAAACTTACCATGGATTTTTCCCGCGAATTGTTCAAAGAAGGCGTGATGGGCACCGGCATTGCCTTTCCTACGGTACCCGAAGGCAAAGCCCGTATACGGACGATCATGACCGCAGTGCACACAAAGGCAGAATTGGAAAAAGCGTTAGAGGTGTTGAAGACGGTTGGAAAGAAGATGGGGATTTTGGGAAACTAGGCTGCCGAACTTCGCCCGGCCGGGGAGGGCGAGGGCGCCCGTTCCAATATCTTCAAGCGCGATAAACGATCTTTCCGCCGGCAATCGTTGCCACAACTTTTCCGGTTAGCTGCCACCCGTCAAACGGCGTATTTCGTGACTTCGAGCGAGACTTCGCGGCTTCGAACGTCCAGCGCTTTTTAGGATCGAAAATGGTGACGTCGGCATAGTTCCCCCGTGCCAGGCTGCCGCGCCCTTTGAGGTCGACCACTCGCCCTGGACCTGCAGTGAAAAGCTCGACGATCCGCGTCAAGGGAATCCGATGATCGCGGTGCAGGCGAGTGATGGCAAGGGCAAGTGCTGTTTCGAGGCCGGTGATCCCAAACAGCGCGCGCTCAAATTCGACGATCTTTTCATGGGGAGCATGCGGCGCATGATCAGTAGCAATGGCATCGACTGTTCCGTCCGCCAGTGCCACCAGAATCGCCTCGCGGTCAGAAGCAGAACGCAGCGGCGGATTCATCTTGAAATTGGAGTCGTACTCTGCGACGTCAACGTCGGTCAACGAGAAATGATGGGGCGTAACTTCGCAGGTGATGCGGGCTTTGCTGCGCTTGCCACGGCGGACGGCCTTAAGCGCATCCGCGGTTGACAGATGGGCCACGTGCAGACGCGCGCCGCTGAATTGCTGAGCAAGCTGAACGTCGCGCTCCACTACGGACGCCTCCGCGGCGGTCTTCATACCGCGCAGACCCAGACGAAACGATGTAGGGCCATCGTTCATCGAGCAGTGTTCTGTCATGCGCGTATCTTCTGCGTGCTGAATGACCGGCAAATTCAATTCGGAGGCCAATCGCAGCGTCTCTCGCATGATGTCGTTGCCCAGGATAGGCTTGCCATCGTCGCTGACAGCCACTGCCCCGGCCCGCTGCAGTCCCCGGAAATCAGTGAGCACCGCACCCTTGCTGGCTTTAGTGGCGGCGGCAATGGGAAATACATTGACTATTGCGCCCCGCCCGGCTTGCTGAATCCACGTCACCCATTCCGGCGAATCGACCACCGGATGCGTGTTGGGCATGCAACAGATTGAGGTGAATCCTCCGGCCGCCGCCGCTGCGGCGCCTGAGGCGATTGTTTCCTTGTAACTTTGACCGGGTTCTCGCAGATGAACGTGTAGATCGATGAAGCCCGGCGCCACGATCAGGCCACGCGCGTCGAACTTTTCATCGGCGGCGCCGCGAATCTTGTTGGATGGCATAATCTCAGCCACTCGACCGTCGCGCATGAGAACATCCAGGGGAGCGTCCACTCCGGCCGCAGGATCGATCACACGTCCGCCCTTGATTAGAAGACTGCGCGCTCTTTGATTCATCGCGCCCTGGTTCATCGCGCCCTGGTTCATCGCGCTCGACCCAGCGCTTTCGATAAGATCGCCATCCTCATGGATACTCCATTGCGTACTTCTTCGACGATCACAGACTGCGGGCAGTCCGCTACTTCCGAGGTCAGCTCCAGGCCCCTGATGATCGGGCCGGGATGCATCACCATGGCGTCACGTTTTGCCAGCTTCACCCTGGACATGGTGACCTGGTAACGCTCGGTATAATTCTGCAGGCTGATTTTCACTCCCGCGAGTCGTTCTTTTTGAACCCGCAGCACCATAATGACATCAGCGCCGCGAACTGCATCTTCGGCCGTGCGGGTGATGTGCAAGCCAGGAGCGAGGGTGGTCGCCACTTCCGGCAGCAATTCCGGCGGTCCGCAAAGAGTAACTCGCGCCCCCACCTTCGCTGACAGATGAATGGCAGAACGAGCCACGCGGCTGTGATATACGTCGCCGACGATGGCCACCTGGAGACCTTTCAGAGTTTTCTTGTGGCGCAGGATGGTGTATGCGTCGAGCAATGCCTGCGACGGATGCTCATGCATGCCATCGCCGGCGTTCACCACGGGAATATCCAGATGCCTGGCCATCAACGCCGGCGCGCCCGCCAGGGGGTGGCGCACCACAATGAGATCCGCTCCCAACGCGCGCAAAGTGTAGGCGGTATCGAGCAGCGATTCACCTTTCTCGATGCTTGATCCGCTCGAAAGGACCAGCGTGGTCATCGCAGCCATTGACTTTGCGGCAATCTCAAAAGAGCTGCGAGTGCGAGTAGAGGGCTCATAAAATAAGAGCAGCACGCGTTTGCCGCGCAGCAATGGCCGCGGCTTCATCGGATTCATGCGCCGGGCCAGTTTAAGCAAGCCCAGGATTTCTCCGCCATCGAGATGTTCGATTCCCAACAGGGAACCACGCGCAGGTTTGTTCATTTCTTCGATGCAATGCGAATGGTGCATCCGCATCTCAGGCTCATGGACGCTGCATCATACGCGGGGCAAGCCTCGCGGGGCAAGAAGCGCGCGCTTCCAATGTTTTGCGCCTAGCCTCGGTCTTTACGCCGGAGCAAGACAGCCCCGATCGCGCCGCCTACGCTTGAAAAGATCAGAAAGATAACGAACATTGTGATTAGTCCCACGACCAACATCACAGCAAACCCCGCAGGCGTCCTGAGGAATTCCAAAGCTTGTTGTGCCTGCTGCGGGCTGGAGCTGCGAGCCGCGGATTGCTCGACCGCTTCGATCATGGTCTGACGGATCTGCGCGGAGGTGTTGAAAAACGCCGCCCGCAGAGCGAGGAAGACGGTCAGAAAAGCAAAGGCGAGCGCTCCGCTTAGAGCGCCCAATTTCGCTCCTGCTCCCGCAGTTGGATTAAAGACAGCATTGCGGCGGCGGTAAAGCAGGACAGAAAGAAAGCCCGCCGAGAGCGTTCCCAGTCCAAAGCCTCCAAGCGGAACCAGAGCGAGCACCGCCGCAACCAGTCCGGCCACGGCTGCTGCTGGCAGCGCTTGCGGCCAATAGATTGCGGTGGTTGACGAGGCGATGGAATGCGGAACGTCTGCCGTCACATCAATTGATGCCGCGGTTTCGATTCCGGCAACTCGAATTTGTGGAGCGCTGCAATGGGGGCAGAAAGCGATTCCCTCGTCAATCGTAGCGCCGCACTTATAGCAGGAGTGTTCCATGGAAGAGCTTCAAGGTACCGCACGCAGTGCAGGGCAGGCAAGGCGGTCGAAGGATTTCAGGCCTCGGCCTTTCGATTGAAAAATCTGCGAACTAAAATCCGAATTATGAATGTAGATTTCTGCTGGATTTGACTAAATCGTATCTTCCTTGCTGTGGGTTTGCACGCGCACTAATGCGAAATTCGATCCGTTGCCTGAATCCGAACGCTGCACTGAAACGATGTGCTGGTTTTGCTCGGTTCCGGCCTTCAGTTCCACGACCTTGCCATTATCGTCGCCATCGCACTTCAACTCACTCGAACTGTGGGAATTCTTGCCCTCATAGATAGTAGGGCTGCCGCTCAGTTTGCTTGCATGGCACTGCAATACCGCGCCGTATTTACTGAGCTGATTCTTGTAGTAGGCAGCGACTTTCTCGGGCGGGTCGGCAGACTCGAATTCGAGCGCCACCACCCTCAAACCATAACCCATCCCGGTAATATTGACGTTGGCACTCTTCTCGTCGCCGTCCCCGGTTTTTTCTTTAGGCCGCGCGCCAGGATAAACCGGCAGGCCTGTATCGCGAACGTCAGCATCCTTGCTGACATGAATTCCGCCCATCGGAGTTTCGATGTCGACTTTCTTTTCCTGATCGTTCGCGCCCTGCTTCACGTTCACCTTGCATGCGGGCAAAAGCATCACCGCTGCTAGTGCTGCGATCCATGCAATTGACGGGCTATTGTCGCGTCGCTTTGAGATACTCATGTCCTGATTCTCCTTGCGCGGCCTGACGCGGCCGCTCGATTCCCGCGCCTCGCTGGGCAACGCTGGGAATAGTTACCGGGAGGTGACCACGAATGGGGATTTCGCCGAAAAGCGCCTTAACCGCGCTGATTTCCGAAACCGCCGTGTTGGAAAACGTACAGAGATAGTTTTGAACTGAGGGGAAGTCCTGGGCAAGGTAAGGATTTCCCATGGCTGCAACAACGGTCTTTTCCGCAGCATGCTCAAGAATCTTCTGCAGGAGCGCGCCGCTGGCATCGCTGAGAGCAACGGAATTGGTCAGGCCATTCGCGCCTTGCATAGCTTTTCCCGCCGTTGGAACAACATACACCGCCGCAATTACGGTTTGCGCCTGGTCCACGGCCTTCAGCACATCTTCGGACATCGCAGCCGCGGTACGTGGATCGGCGTAAATTATGTTGGCATCGGGCATATGAGTTTTGACCTGGCGCTCCAGCGCGCGACCCGCTTCCGCGCGCACATCATCAGACAGGACAACCACCACCGTGCTATTACGTACCTGTTCCACTCTTTGATACGGAAGACCGCCCTTAAGAGTTCCCGTTTGTTTCAGCGGCAGCAGCTTCCCATTTTCCCGGACTAGCGTGACGGAGTCGTCAGAAATCTGTTGCCCGAGAGCAAGGTTCTCTGGTTTCCCTACCCTGGTGGAAAGCGCATCAATGTTGACCAGCCGGGCCTTTTCGAGACCCAGGGACGCTTTTGCTTTAAGCAGCTTGAGCACCGAAGCGTCCAGCTGAGTGCGGGATATCTCACCACTGCGTGCCGCCTTCAGCACTGCCTGGTACGACGAGTCCAGGTCCGCAGGGATAAGCAGCACGTCATTGCCAGCCTTGAAGGCGTCCACCGCGGCGCGTCCAATATTCGCGCTGTAAAGACGCGTCAATCCAGCCATATCCATGGCGTCGGTGACAACAATTCCCTTAAATCCGAGCTGCTTCTTGAGCAGATCCGTAACGATTGCCGGAGACGTTGTAGCTACGCGGTTGGGGTCGGGCTCAAGAGCGGGTACTGTCACGTGCGCAACCATGACGGCGTCCACCCCGGCCTCGATGGCTTGGCGAAAAGGCGGAAGCTCCACCGAATTCAGTCGCGCGCGGTCGCCCGTGACCTGGGCCACGCTGAGGTGAGAGTCGGTAGCGGTATCGCCGTGTCCGGGGAAATGCTTGACCGTCGTGAGCATTCCATTCGCGCGGGCGCCGCGGATGTAAGCCACGACCAGCTCGCCTACCTGTTGCGGATCTTCTCCGAAGGAGCGAGTGTTGATGATGGGATTTGCCGGATTCGAGTTTACGTCGGCATCGGGAAAGAAATTCCAATGTACTCCAATGGCGCGGGCTTCCTGAGCGGTAATGCGTCCAAAGGCTTCGGCATAATCCACTTTGCCGGCAGCGCCAAACGCCATGGCATGAGGGAACGAAGTGGCCCCATAAAGCCGCATGGTGACGCCGCGCTCAAAATCAGCCGCGATGAGCAGGGGCAGTTTGGAATCCTGCTGCAGGCGATTGAGCAGTTCGGCGGCCTCGTAAGGCTGATTGCGATAAAGGAAGGGCGGATCCCATCGCACAGTCATGGCAAAAGCCCCAACATGGTACTTTCGCATTTGGTCGCGAAGTTCAAGGTATTCAGGGCTATTCACATTCAGGAACTCCGCCCGAACCCAGATCATGAAAAGCTGGCCGACTTTTTCTTCGAGAGAGAGCTTCTGCAAAGTCTTTTCAGCCCACTTTTCTCCTTCGCGGTCGAGATGAACGGGACCGGGAATCAGGTATTTTTCTTTGGCGAACGTGGGGCTGATCAGAAAGGGCAAGACAAAGAAAAAGAGGGCAACTCGAAGCATAACAGGAACGATAGCACGACGCCCCGGATGGCGATGCTGACTAAGGCGCTGCTAGCCATGCTCTGCGTCGATGATTCTCTCAATATGCCGTTTAGCCTGCTCCTTGATATTCGCCTCATCTCCAAATCCCTTCAGCCAGGTCACATCCGGTTCCCGCCGGAACCATGTCATCTGGCGTTTAGCATAGTTGCGGTGGGCTTGCTGTGCGGCTTGAATAGCGGCGGCGCGATCGATCTCCCCGCGCAGCAATTGCACCGCCTGCTTGTAGCCAAGCGAAGTCAGCGGTCGCGCGGCCTCTCCATATTTTCCGAGCAGCCGCTGGGTTTCTTCCACTAAGCCGGAGTCAAACATGCGTTGCGCGCGCTGGTTAAGTCTCCCATAAAGTGCGTCGCGGTCGGGATCGAGCCCCAATCTCAGTACTCGGAAGCCTCGCAGCGGATCTCGTCCACTCTTCCACATTTCCGTCATCCTTTGACGGGAGGCAAGGCAGACTTCGACAGCGCGAATCAGTTTGGCTGTGTCATTCGGATGAATTGCCCCGGCCGCGTCAGGATCGAGGCGAACCAGCAGACGGTGAAGGTAGCTCGGACCCTTCTTGTCAACTTTCCGGCGCAATCGTTTCCGCAGTTCCTCGGAACGCTGCGGGCCAGGGAAAAGACCTTCCAGCAGCGCCTTCAGATAGAGGCCGGTGCCTCCGACAACCAGCGGCAAAATTCGCCGCAACTTCATCTCTTCCAGAATGCGCCGCGCCTGGCGGGCATATTCGCCCGCGGTGATGCACCCGGTGGGCTCTACAAAGTCGAGGAGATGGTGTGGCGCGCGGGCTCGTTCGTCCGCAGCGGGCTTCGCCGTGCCAATCTCAAACTCCCGGTACATGGCGACCGAATCGCAATTCACGATTTCGCCACGAAAACGCTCCGCCAGAGCCAACGAAAGTGCGGTCTTGCCGCTTCCGGTCGGCCCCAGCACTACTACCAACAACGGATCCTGCGGCAAAGTCAGCGCGCGCTCCAGGAAATGTTGTGCCAGTAGCGCACCAGGGTGACCATGAGAATCAGCAACGCTATGATGAGCACTCCGGTCGCTTCCAGGGTATAGATGTGCGGCTTGCGAAGACGTGGGGATGTAGGAGCCTCACGCTGCCGTTGTGGACTGGCTGCGGACACACTTACATTGTAGCGCCGCCGCGGCGTTTTACTACCAGTCCGCAACCCCGCTGGCGTGTCAAGAACATCAGCTAGAACCCGAATGCCAGACCCTTCGCGGACCTTGCTCACCGAAGCTGCGTATCAACGTCTGATCCAGAGGGTATGTGTGTGTGGACGCTTTGGGGCCGGTAAGTCCGGTTTACTCGAAAATGCAACCAGGTTTTCACCAGAACTTAACTCTTGTAAAGGGAATGGAATGCTCAGAATTATCTACGCCAGAATTCTCTCAATTTCACTTTTTCTCGTAGTTCCCGGTTTCGCACAGACCGCATCCAGCCATCATCAGCCGGCTCTTGATGTTTCTTCCATGGACCGGACGATGGATCCCTGCAGCGATTTCTATACTTATTCGTGCGGAGGATGGATTAAGAACAATCCGATCCCGCCTGACCAGTCGCGGTGGAGCGTCTATTCCAAAATGGCGGACGACAATAAGCTGATCCTTCGTAGCATTCTGGAGGCCGCAACCGCACCCGATCCGCAACGCGATGCCGGGAAGCAGAAGATCGGCGACTACTACGCGGCGTGCATGGACGAAAAGACCGTGGAAGCGGCAGGGGCTACCCCGCTTCGCCCAGGGCTGGAGCAGATCGCCAGGCTGCATTCAAAGGGAGAAATTGGCGACGTCGCTGCCGCGATGGTTAGCGACGGCATGCTGTTCGAGTTTGGGGCTGATCAGGACTTCAAGAACTCAAGCCAGGTGATAGCAGAGGCCGATCAGGGCGGGCTCGGCCTTCCCGACCGGGACTACTATTTGAAAAGCGATCCCAAATCGGAGGAACTTCGCCGCGCTTACGTGGCACACGTGCGAAAAATGTTTGGGTTATTGGGCGATACGCCGGAGATTGCGGCATCCGAAGCGCAGGCGGTTATGCGCATCGAAACCAACATGGCAAAAGCGTCGCTCACTCGAGTGGAACGCCGGGATCCCGACAGGCTGTACCACAAGATGCCGCTTCAGCAGTTACAAGAGCTTAGTCCGGCGTTTCATTGGAATGCGTACTTTGCCAAAGTCGGGCTGCCAGGGCTGCAGTCGCTGAATGTCACCAGCCCGGATTTTTTCAAGGCTTTAAGCAGTGAGCTGCAAAGCGAAGACTTGGAAAGCTGGAAGGCTTATCTGCGCTGGCATCTGGTCAACGCTAATGCTCCGTATTTGTCCTCCGCTTTCGTTAATGCAGATTTCGATTTTAATCAGAAGACGCTAAGGGGAGCGGAGCAAATCGAACCTCGCTGGAAACGCTGCGTCAACAACGTCGATAACGACCTGGGCGAGGCCCTCGGCCAGGCTTACGTGGAACGGACATTTACTCCGGAATCCAAGCGGCGCGCCATGAAAATAGTAAAAGAGGTTGAGGCAGCCATGGAGCGCGACATCGACGCCCTTCCCTGGATGACGCCAGTCACAAAACAGCATGCTCAGGAAAAGCTGCACGCGGTGGCGGAAAAAATCGGCTATCCCGATAAATGGCGCGACTACAGCGCTCTAACTATCACGCGCGATGACGAAATGGGGAACGTACTGCGGGCTCGTGAATTTGAATTTCACCGGCAACTGGCGAAAATCGGAAAGCCGGTAGATCGCGGAGAGTGGCAAATGACGCCGCCCACAGTGAACGCTTATTACGATTCGCAGAAGAATGACATCAACTTCCCCGCCGGCGTTCTGCAACCTCCTGCCTTTGATCCCGATTCTGATGATGCGCCTAACTACGGTGACACCGGCGGCACAATCGGCCATGAACTCACCCACGGCTTCGATGATGAGGGCCGAAAGTTCGATGCGCAGGGCAATCTGCGCGACTGGTGGACTCCTGAAGATGCACAGCAGTTTGAGAAGCGCGCCAGTTGCATCTCTGACCAGTATTCGCAATACGTCGTTGTGGATGACGTCAAGATCAATGGAAAGCTGACGTTAGGCGAGGACGTCGCTGATCTGGGCGGACTGATCCTGGCTTATATGGCCTGGCAGAGTGAAACCATCGGCCAGAAGCTGGATCCCGTTGAAGGCTTCACTCCGGAACAACGCTTCTTCATTGGCTACGGGCAAAGCTGGTGCTCAAACGTGCGTGACGAGACCAAGCGCCTGGGCGCCGCCGTCAACCCCCACTCACCGCCGGAGTATCGGACCAACGGCGTGGTTTCCAATATGCCCCAGTTTCAGCAGGCATTTCGCTGCAAGGCTGGCGCGCCCACGGTGCGGCAGAATCGTTGCCGGGTTTGGTAGGCGATTGGCCGTTACTCGCTGGTCATCAGCTGGTCATCAGCCGTTGGGCAAGCTTACCAGCGCTTATTGCAGGTCGGAGCGATCCGGGTTGTAGAAAAAATGGAAACGTA
>CATPBY010000503.1 GCA_955652845.1 uncultured Terriglobales bacterium
GAGCACCGGCTTGAAATGCTTATTGGACGCTCAACCCACCGACCTGGTTCCATGTCCTTGGTTGGGGGAGAGCCGGAAGAAAGCGTTAGCTCAGCAGCTGATCGTGAACCCTGCATGTCATATCTCAAGTGACAACACCATACACATGCCGTTTTTGGACACTTCCTCGGATGGCGGGGGAATGGCATGGGTATTGGACGGTGCCACCGGAAGCGTCTTACCTTTTTGGCTGGGAGCAGAGGTATACGAACTGCTCTCCCGCACCCAGCCAGGTGATCCAGAGCCGCGAGGACTTAGCTCCGAACTGAGAGCAGTGCTGTTGTCCGCGCAAGTTATTGTGGAGTCGGATTATGCCGGCCGCCGGCGGCGCGAGCACGCTCGCATGGTAAGCAGGAGTGCGGCGCGATTCCGGAAGTGTGGCTACGTTCCTTTGCGCGGGTTGATTCATCCTTTTCATCTAGGGGCGCTCCGCACTCATTATCGAAATATGGTCCGCGACGGAGAGATGAGTCTGGGGGACTCTCAAACCGCTCGACGGTACTTTGCCCACAACGAACCGATCGCCTGCTTTTTTCATCATCAATTAACTGCACTCGTTGCTGAAATTGCCGGTGCACCCGTTAAACCTTCATATGTGTATGTTGCCGCGTACCAGCCGGGAGCGAAGTTACCGAAGCACCGTGATCGAGCACAATGCGAATACAGCATCTCCATGTGCCTCGATTTCAGTCCCGAGCCGACGACGAAAACGCCTTGGCCGCTTTGTCTCGAAACCAGGGCCGGGGCCGTGAGAATCTTTCAGCGCATTGGGGATGCCTTGCTTTACCGTGGAAGGGAACTGCCTCACTACCGCACCCGCCTGGCGAAAGACTGCACTTCGACATCGGTATTCTTTCACTACGTACATCGGGATTTCGACGGGCCGCTCACCTAGGATGGCGACCCATCGTATAGTCGTATCCCTGGAAAACACTCCATTCTTTGGCTGGCAGGCGAAACTCTTCTATTACTCCTGCGTGACCCGCCTTGGACTGCAACCACTGTTTATAGTGCATGCGACTGGCGGGGCGTGGGAGCCTGAATTCTACGAACTGGCGCGCGCCGGCGCCACCATAAAAATGGCGCCGAGCTACGTGATTGACAAGCGCCTTCCCAGAAATAGCGCAGGAACGCTGCTGCATGCCGCGGAGATGTGTACGAACGACGATTTCATCGTGCTCTGCGATCCCGATTTGCTCTTCGTGCGCAAGGTACGCTTTCCAGCATTTCTAGCGGGCAATTTCTACTCCTATCTGCACTACCGCCAGCCCTTCATCGAGACAGCGGCGAAGAAGTTGGGCCTGCAACCTGCTCTGCGCCGGCGCAGAGACCCGCAACTATGCTGCGGGGTTCCATATGTCATTCCGGTCCGCGACGCCCGCCTTCTCGCGGAAACATGGCTGGAAGCGGTCGACGCATTTCCCCAGCGTGGGTTCGATGAGATGTGGATGGACATCATGTACGCGTTTGGACTGGCGTTATTGAAACTTGGCTGGAAGTTGCGTTTGACCCACCAGGTAGCCACTAACATTCTTCCTTATTCCCGGTTGCGGCACGATATTGTCCACTACAGCAATGGCGACGATGCCTGGGACAAGCGTCACTTTCTCCAACGGCAGGACATTTCCAGAGTCTGGCGCCCGCCGTTCGAAGCCAGGAAAGGTACCGTCGCCGATGAAGTTTTTCGACAGATTAACCAGGCGAAAAAGTTTTACGAGGATAGCGGCCTTGGCGGGAAAATCAGTATCAAATCCAGCGCACCGGGACCGGGCCGCAAAGCCAGCTCAGCAGAATGAGCTTTTCTCCCTTTATGACGGGTTCGGCGCAATGCAGATAAGACGCAGGAAAGATGAGAGCTTTGCCAGTTGCAGGCGTGGCGGAGTATTTGAGTGATGGGAAACTGGTTTTCCCTCCTTTAAAATCGTCATTCAAATAACACACCACGGTGAAATATCGGTTTTCGAACTCGTCAGTGCCGGCGTCCGTGTGAGGGACGTAGTGACCTCCCGGGTTATAACGCACCAGTTGCGTTCCCTGGCACTCAGTTAAAACTACGTTCCAAATTTTCTTGATCAGCGGCACCACGGCGCTGTAGATCTTTTCTTCAAAGTCGCGGCCAATCTCGGCTGAAAGATCTCCTTCCAGGATGCGGGCTGCGCGGGCCGACGGGTCGGATATGGAATGCAGACCTCCCTGCTCATGCCGGACAACCTCCGCAGCGCCCCATTGCCGGGATTTCCTTGCTCGCGACGCCAGGGCAGAGCAACGACGCGAAGTATAGAGGGGCATGGAGAAGACGCAATCGCTCTCCCGCGCGTAACCAGGGGTTATCATGGCACCCCGCCGCGAGTTCCCTCCCCGGCCTGCCGAACTCGAAGGATTTGCAATCACTGCGCTATCGCTCTACCGGCCTCCCTTCGGCCGGGCTGGAGGATTCCCGGCTAGGGTAGCCCGAGCGTTATCCGGCCGAGCCGGAGGGTGACCAGGAGTAGCTGGGGCGTCGGGCCGTGCCGGGGGGTGACCGCCCGGTGTGGCTGGGGCATCGGGACGTGCCGGGGGGTGACCGCCCGGAGTAGCCGGAGCATCGGGGCGTGCCGGGGGGTGACCGCCCGGAGTCGCCGGAGCAGCACTGAATCTTTTTGTTTCGGAAAACTGCGCGTGCACACTCGGATCAGCCGGTCCCAGCAACTCCTCCGGCACGGCGAAAACTATCGAGCCTAACAGTTCCTCGCGAAGCGGCTCGCCGTACTCACGAAAAACTTTGGATAGCGCAGCCAGAGATTCCAGACGCAAACGACCATTCATTTGAAATCTAAGCCGCAGTTTCGCAGCCTCCATCACTCTTTCTTGCGTGGTCATAAAGCGGTCCTTTCTTTTTCGAATCTCACCCAGTTTCAGTTGGGAATCACGCCTCGCGGGCGGAAGCGCGAAGTCTATAGCGAACCGCCAGGGGATGCAAGGTCACGCTGCCCCAGCCCAGCCTTATTGCCTCGGTGACCTGAATAACTAGGTCAGACCCGTAACCAGATAGAGCTGGGAAAGGTAACGCCCAAAGCTGTAGACACACCATTTGCCGTCAGTCGACAGGAGAATGGTGGGACCGCCCAATATGCCGGCAGCATCGGAAGGCGTGAACTCACGCACCAGATCAGCATGTCCGCTCAGCGGATTTAGCTGATAAATCCCGATCTTTTCCTGCTGGCGGTAGTAATAC
>CATPBY010000504.1 GCA_955652845.1 uncultured Terriglobales bacterium
ACGTTATCCACCCCATTCTCCCCCACGGGGTTTGCGACTGCTTTTCCGTCGGCCGAGGAGAGCTTTCCCTTTCATGTCCACACTCAGGACAGTCATTTCCCAGTGACCCGGCGCAACTTCTGCCTGCCTAACCTCAAAGTAGCCCCCCTTATCCAAGTGTCCTAACAGTCCCCCTCCAAATGTCACGTCTTCCATGAGATGGCCATTAATCGCCGCCAGTCTCTCTTGGGAGGTATCGACCGTCATCTCACCTTGCATGCCGTGCAAGACGCGGGCTTCAACCGATGCCGGCTGAAAGTTCGGGTTTGGTCTGAAGCTTAGCTTTATCAAGTGCCCATCGCGACCCTCGTAGGTGAACACAAATGCGTCAGGCAGAATCTTGAACAATCGCGCCCCCGGTTCTGCCTTCTCGTTTCTCGCCTGCTGCAATTTCCGTTGCTCAACTGGATGGCTTACGAGGCTCTGAATACGCTGGTTTTCTTTCTGCTGTTGTTTGGCGTCAAGCACCCGGCCATCAATAGAGAGGAGTCGATTGAGAGAACCATCTTTTGTCTCGACGATTTCCTGGACCTGTTTCCTCCCGGATTCTTCTTTCTCCAGTCGGTACATCCAGTGGCCGTGATGGCCATCTTGGGATGTAAGTTCGTTGGTGACCACCTTCCGTGCCAGCTCGTTAGCCGACACTCCCCGGCTCCCGGAATCCAATTGGGGAAGGGTGGTCGACCCGAGCAAAATGATTGCGACTATGGACGACGCCGGTGCACGGCACGCTTTGAACCAGCTATGCATCTCGTCCATTCCTCCGATAAGACGGACGCTGCGAACGGCTCGAAGCTTCGGGTCCGCAGCGGTTGGGTTCCTCGCGATTTCCATCATGGACGAAGTGTGCTCAAAAAGCTGGTCAAAATCGCACTGGAGGTAGCCCGTCGCGGCCCGGAACCAGAGCCTGGGGCGTCGCACTCCCAAACCGATCCACCGGTTGCGCTGGGCTTCCAACCGGCTGCTGCGGTGCAACCGAGTGCTTTGGCGTGAAATAGTGCACTGTCACATCGTCTCCAATGTATTCGACTTGGTTGTCCCCGAGGCGCACCCGCCGGCCCCCGGTCTGCGACTTGGACGTGCTGTTCGCCAATACTTGTTTCGCGGGTACGAAGGGCACCTGCTGTTCTGACGTGCCGCTCCCCGACACTCGTTTCGCCGGTACGAAGGGCACCTGCTGCTCGATGGCATTAGATCTTTGTAGCGCTGAAGTCCCTAAGGGCGACGCCGGGCGGCTATCTCTATAGGCAATCCAACTAGCTATCAGCAGCAGAGTAACCACTGCTGCCACGGCGACGTCCACTTCCCGGCGGCGTTTGTGCAAGGGAACGCGCTTCGCACGCTGCAACCAAAAACCGGAACAGATTGGAATGAATTTGCTTTTTAACCAAGAACCCGCACCGGATGAGGACAGGCCCAAGTCCCGCTTTGCATATCGTGCAATCAAAATTCCGACCGGAAGAGTACAAACTGCACACCAGTCACAGATCATCCATAGCAGCCAGCCTAGGATTAATAGGTTTAGCACTACGGCCACGGCTGCTGCTATGCCCCAGAGTTTGCCCCTGCGGCGCACCTCTTCATCCGTTACCTGGACATAACTCATTAGGCAGCCTTAGCGGTAGCCAAAACCTCTTACCGACTGGAACCAACGATCCGGTTCAGATACCCTACCCTGCGCGGGACAAGGCTGATGCGCAGCAACCGCTTGAGAACTGCATTCGTACTGCCAAACATATGTTCGCATAAAGAATTGTTTTACAGTTACTTATAGTTATTTATGCAGCTTACCTAGATGTATCGCGCAAAGCCCTGCGCAGATGCGAAACTTATCGCTTCAGTCTTCGACTGTCGAGCCAATATCCACGAGCAGAGCGTTCAGGAGCTTAGGACCCATTTCGGGCCGTACTGGGACGTTCTTCGGAAACGACCCCGCCGTGTGATATGACATCGCACTTCGCATCACTGGTGGCGTCATCTTTGGAGCCGCGTAGGTGATTATGATTAAACTTGTTTATTGCATTACCAAGAAAGCGGGCCTGCCGGATGAGGAATTCTTTCGTTACTGGAGAGATATCCACGGCCTCATCGGCGCTCAGATTCCTCAACTCCGCAGATTGGTACAGAGCCATCGCCTGATCGTCCCCGGCGACAAACACGTACCGGACTACGACGGCATGGCGGAACTCTGGTTTGATGATGTGGAGGCTTTGCTGGCGGCTCGCCAATCACCTGAATGGAAAGCGTCAACTGAAGACGAGGCGAACTTCATTGACCACAGCAAAGTTGCCTACCTGATCCGCTAGAACGTGGGCTCGCCTTTACTTTTGAGAGTCCGTTTCAGGCAAATTGTCGCAACGATGATGATACCCCCCAAGATGAGCACAATATCGCCCAGGCTAAACAGCCCGAGCCGCGCTTGATCCGCTAGAAATGGTAGCCGCGTGTTCAATGTAGCAGCGCGCCACAATGAGCTCATGGGATGCAAGGTGGGGGGCATGCCCACAACTGGCATGGTTCCAGCGTTGGCGTCGGTTACCAGGGCATTCAGCATCAGTCCACAGAGCATTGATAGAACGCCGGTCTGTACCCAAGGTGACTGAACCTTACGCAGCACCAGCCACAAGACTGCGCAGGACTCGCACAGCCAGATCGCCGGATGTTGCGTCCACGCTAAATGATGTGCTGCTGAGAGGAAATTCATAGTTTCCGCAGAATGCTCACGACAGCAATGGGGAGCAAGCGCTTTGCCAAATTGCCCAGGTGCTAAGTCCTCATCTTCGCAATCAGTTGCAAGAGGAAGCCGAGGTGGAAGCGGGCATTTTTCCCGAGTCATTACCAACTGCATTCCCCTGCAAGGGAAATCCGGTGTAGGCCAGCGGTTTTCTGTGAGAAATGAGCGCGCATACGCGCTCCAGGGCGGATACGGCAAAGCCCAAGACTG
>CATPBY010000505.1 GCA_955652845.1 uncultured Terriglobales bacterium
AGTCGCGTCGAAAACCACCGGGACAAATTTGCGCATAATCGCCAGCGATCGCATGTCCACCACCAGATTGTTGTAGCCGAATGAGCTTCCGCGCTCGGTGACGAAAACTTTGTCATTTCCGGCGGTACGGCATTTTTCCACCGCGTGACGCATGTCCCAGGGCGACACGAACTGTCCCTTCTTTATGTTTACCACCCGCTCAGTCATGGCGGCGGCGACAATCAGATCGGTTTGGCGGCAAAGAAATGCCGGAATCTGCAATATATCGGCAACCTCGGCAACTTTTGCCACGTCGGCCGCCTGATGCACATCAGTCAGCACCGGCACATGCACCTGGTCCTTGACTCTTTTCAGAATGCGCAGGCCCTCAGCCAGTCCCGGCCCGCGAAAACTGCGCAGGGAAGTCCGGTTGGCTTTATCGTAGGATGCCTTGAATACAAAAGGAAAATTCAGGGCACGAGTGACGCCCTTGATTACTTCAGCCATGAAAATCGCGTGGTCTTCGCTCTCTATCACGCAGGGTCCGGCAATGAGGAAAAGATTTCCCGAGCCGACTCTGACATTGTCGATTTGGAAAGCGGTTGCCATTTCTCAACCACAAAAGACACAGAGGGAAACAAAGGAAACCCTTTGTGATGCTTCGTTTCCTTGGTGGTTCATCATCTTTTTCCCATCTTCTCGGGGCGATGGAACATTTCCACTTCGGCTGCGACTTTGTCCGCTCTCCGCTTGAGGCCATGCTCATATGCCGCACCGACAAACGTACTGAACAGGGGATGCGGTTCCAGCGGCTTCGACTTAAACTCGGGATGAAACTGGCAGCCGATAAAGTGTGGATGGTCCGGCAGTTCCACCATCTCGACATAGGTCCCGTCCGGGGTTGATCCGGAGATGCGTAGACCGCCCGCGGTTAACGTTCCTTCGTATTCACGGTTGAATTCGTAACGATGGCGATGACGCTCGCTGATCTCCACTTTGCCGTAAATCTTATATGCCAATGTCCCCGGCTCAATTTTGCAGGTCCATGCGCCCAGCCGCATGGTGCCGCCCAGTTCCTCAACACCGCGCAGCTCTCGCAGCTTGTAGATAATCCGGTGAGGCGTTGCCGGATCGAATTCGCTGGAGTTGGCGTCGGCCAATCCGCAGACGTTGCGGGCGAACTCGATGCAGGCTGTCTGCATCCCCAGGCAAATGCCAAAAAAAGGCACTTTCTTTTCGCGAGCGTAGCGGATCGCGATCAGCATCCCTTCAATTCCGCGCTTGCCGAAGCCACCGGGCACCAGAAGTCCGTCGTACTCCGCCAGCTGTTCGTCGCAGGCGCGATCTCCCGGTTCTAAACCCTCTGCTTCAACCCAGTTCAAGTTGAGCTTGAGGTTGTGCGCCAGAGCGCCATGCACCAATGCCTCTTTCAAGGATTTGTAGGAATCTTCGTACTCGACATATTTGCCCACAATGCCAATTGTGACTTCGGCCTTGGGGTTGTAGACCCGGTGGACAATTTCCTCCCAATCCTTCAAGTCTCTTTCCTTGGCCTGGAGATGAAGGTAGCGAAGCACCAGCGTGTCCACACCTTCGCGGGAGAACACCAGTGGTACCTCATAAATAGTGGCAACATCTTTGGCGGTAATCACAGCCTCTTCTTCTACGTTGCAGAAGAGCGCGATCTTCGACTTGATCTCTTTAGACAGGAAGCGATCCGTGCGGCACAGCAAGATATCGGGCTGAATCCCAATGCTTAACAGTTCCTTGACCGAGTGTTGCGTCGGCTTGGTCTTGAGTTCCTGGGCGGCGGCAATGAATGGCACCAGGGTGACGTGCATGAACAGGGTGTGCTCACGGCCCAGTTCCTGCCGCATCTGGCGGATAGCTTCCATGAAGGGCAGGGATTCGATATCGCCGACGGTGCCGCCGATTTCGACAATGGCCACGTCAACATCCTGCGCCACCTTCTTCATGGCGGCCTTAATCTCATTCGTGACATGAGGAATAACCTGTACGGTCTTGCCCAGATAGTCGCCGCGGCGCTCCTTGGCGATGATCTGTTCGTAGACCCGCCCGGTGGTCCAATTGTTATCGCGGGAAAGCCTCGCGTGGGTAAAGCGCTCGTAGTGTCCGAGGTCAAGATCGGTCTCGGCGCCGTCATCGGTGACAAATACTTCGCCGTGCTGGAAAGGCGACATCGTTCCCGGATCCACGTTCAGGTAAGGATCGAACTTCATCAGGTTGACCTTCAACCCCCGGCTTTCGAGCAGGCAGCCAATAGACGCAGCCGCCAGCCCCTTGCCCAGCGAAGACACCACGCCCCCGGTCACAAAGATGTACTTTGCCGACATCGCTTCCTCACTCTAAATTGTGTTTGAAATTGTGTGCAGGATGGGTGCACAACTGATTATGCCAGAAACAGGCAAGCGTGACTAGGTTTTACTAAGGCCGCCAGACTTCACGAACGCTGCCGGATAAACATTAGCAGTGTGCACTCGGGAATCCCTCGCCCCGCTGATGAGCGCGGCTATCGGGATGACGGCTTCGCGGAGATGAGAAGGGGCCGACAGATCTTTATTCGCTTACTCATAAATTGGGGAAGCCTGGTCGCACAGACCAGCGCACTTGGATTATCCTTGGGAGACCGCGCCTGTCTGCATTGGCAATCGCACACAAAGCACGCGTCCACACCGCTGGCCGATTGGGGAACAAT
>CATPBY010000506.1 GCA_955652845.1 uncultured Terriglobales bacterium
ACACAAGTAGCGCAGCTTCCGTCTACACCGGCGGTCCCGGCGGCGCCCCCGCCGGCTTCAGCTTGGGCGTGTTCTGCTGCGGATTCTGCAAGAATAGCGTGATCTCGTGATCAAGAAGCTGCAGAACTGGATTCGCTACCGGTCTTTTCTTAACGGCATTTTGTACTTCGTGTACTCCGGCCAGAGCGGCCGACCGAACCTCAGAGGTGGCTTCGGAGTTCGCGGCGAGAATCATCAATCTCTCGGCAATTTCTGTCTGTACCACGCCCGCAAGGTCTGCTTCGGAGGGCGTTTTTGCAGTGTCCGAGAACGCGGTACTCACCATCGATGAGATCACTCCGCGAGGCGACAGGGACTGCGCATCCTGTCGCGAGATAACTTCGAGTCTTTCCATGCGTTTCGAATCGAGCAAGCCTCCAACCACGATTTCAGCAACCGCACGAGCTCCATCCTGCGGGCTGAACAGATAGCCGGCTGACGAGGTAAAGCGCTCCGGATCAGCGTCACGATTTTCTACGGGCGCAAGTAACTTCCACAGTTCCGGCGAAACTTTGAGCTCAGACGGGTTCAGCGCCTGAAGGGTCAGGCGCAAAGCTTCTTTCTGGCTTTCGGCGGGCCAGATCGAAACGAGCGTCTGCGCGTCGCCAGTCAATGCAATTGGAACCTTCGCGCTGCCTATTACGTTAAGCGCGGCGGCGAGAGCGTAACGATGAAAGAGATAAATCAGCGGAAAGCGCGACGCCAGCATTGAACCCGGTTCTCCCGGGCGCAGCATCTGCTGCCCATAGCGCGCCAGAAGAGCGTTGCGGACCGGAAGAATTTCTTTCAGCCATGCCACCGGGTCGGGGCCATCGTCATAGGCATTCCACCGCGGGTCGTCGTAGTTTCCCCAAACAATACCCTGGGAGATCGCTGACCCGACCAGCGCCTTCAGACGCGCCTGCTCCTGCTCAGTACTGACATCGAGCGGCTTCTGGCTGTAGCCCCACTCAATGACGAAGCGGTCATAGCTGCCCACGCCCTGCATATAGGCATCGGAGAGATCGGCGCTCCCGTCGGCTCGAATGCGGACGCGCGGGGCGAAGTAATCCATCACGGAGCCGCGCCCGAATGTGCTGGCCACAAAATTGTGCTCCAGTCCCAGCACATGACCCACCTCATGGCAGGTCAGTAAAGCGATGCGATTCAGCATCACTTGCTCTTCGTTTGCCCGCGGATCAAGGTTATCGAGAGCGGCAAAAGTGTCGAGGGCCGGCTCACCAGTTTCGCGCCCGGATGGAATGGTAGATTCCCAATAATTGTTCACCGTCCGCACCCGATGCGAGTCCAATTGCACGACGGCATGAAGAATTTCCCCTGTACGCGGATCCACATGACTTTGCCCAACCGACCAGCCACGCCCGGAGCGGTTGGTCCACTGAATTGTGGGATAGCGTATATCCAGCGGATCGGCATCTGCGGGCAGGTCCTCGATGCGAAGGGCGTCTTTGAATCCCGCTTGCTCAAAGGCTGCATTCCACCATAGGGCGCCCCGCCGTGCAGCCGAGCGGACCGGCTCGGGGATAGCGCGGTCGAGATAAAACACAAGCGGCTTGACCGCTTCGCTGATCTTCGCATTTGGATCTTTCTTTTCCAATCGCCAGCGGCTGATCAGGTACCGCGTCAATGGACGATCATAGGGTTGGGAGAAGTCCTGAAACGTGACGCTGGAGAAACCCACTCGCGGATCCTGTTCCCGCGGTTCATAACCGGCAGGCGGCAAAGCGACAAACGAATGGTGCTCGCGCACACTCAACGCATGCGAGTCCGGAGAATTCATATTACTTTCGGATTCAGTGGCGAAGGTCAAAAGCACTTCGAATTCCGTATTCAGAGGGAAGCTGCCGGCGTGTTCCAGATCCACCGCACTGCGAGATTCGTCCAGTCGCCAGTTCGACCCGCCTGCTTCGGTCCTGACCAGCACGCCTGCCACCGCGCGAGTCGGCCGCCGGAGTTGCGAAATCAAGTCGAAGGCGTCTCGAACCAGCAAATAATTCGCATTAATCAGCACTACGCCTTCCTGTTCAGCTTCGACCGGCAGAGCTGCCAATACCGAAGTTGGAAAACTTGACTGGATCGAGTGCTTCAGCTCAGGGCTGCCGCCTTCTGCGCGAAAACTGGTGTTTTCCTGGATCACCAGCACCTTCGACCCGGCGCGGCGAAAACCGCACAACGCCTGGCCACCAAACGAACTGCGATCGGCGAATACTTCCGTGGAGCCAACCCCTGAAGCCAGCCCAGTAAAGTAGATAAACTGTCGCGTTAAAGCGGCGGGAGAAAGTTCAACAAGAATTACACCTTTTTTCTCGTCCCAGTAATACGGCAGAAAACCATCTCGCTTCTCAAGTCCCGCGGTGCGGGCTGTAATTGTGATTTTTTCGGGCGGTGGAGGGGGAGGGCTCTGGGAGCTGACAATATTCGAGCAGACGAAAGTAAAAGCTAACAAGCAGGCCAATCGCGTCATAGGCCTTGTCTTATACATCAGCACTGAGAGTTGCTCAAACTTTCGCTCCGGCGGGTGACGAATGGGATTCGCAACAAAGTTCGAATGCCACCGCACCGTGCGCCCAGCAGGGGGTGCTTCGTCGAACCCGTGTCGCCGGGGGCGCGTTCGCGCCAACTCAGGTATCCTGATGACAGTGCCAATCAGGAGTTAGATATGGAAGCAACTGCCAAATTTAATATCCGGCCTGAAGCGGGCGAATACGCACCGTACTATGAGCGCTACATTGCGCTGGTTCCGGACAATGCCATTCTGAATACCCTGGAAAAGCAACTTCCGGAGACGGTTGCGTTGCTTTCATCCAGAAGCGAGGCCGACGGAGACTTCTGCTACGCGCCGGGAAAGTGGAGCGTAAAGGAAATGGTTGGGCATCTCAGTGATTCGGAACGGGTATTCGCCTACCGCGCCCTGCGCATCGCGCGCAACGACAAAACTCCCATGGAAGGTTTTGAGCAGGATGACTATGTGCGCTTCGGTCCCTTCCGGCAACGCCGGCTTGCGGATGTGATTGACGAATTCGCTCAGGTTCGCAAGGCAACTTTAACTCTGTTTCGCAATCTGGCAGAATCGGATTGGACCCGCCGCGGCATGGCCAACAAGAATGAAGTCAGTGTGCGGGCGCTGGCCTACATAATCGCAGGTCATGAATTGCATCATTGCAACCTGCTCAGGGAGAAGTACTTTTCAGCTGTGACGCTTTAAGATGTGAATGAAGTCCCCGCGTCCGCGCATGCTTTCCGATTCATCCATTCTGAAGAAGATCGAACAACAACCCAAGCGCAATGCCGGCTTCAAGCAACTGGTGCGTGAGCTGGGCCTGCATGGCGGCAACGCTCGGCACGATCTTTCCGCCCGGCTCGAACACCTGGTCAGCAGCGGTCAGCTTCTGCGAGTTGATTCCGACCGCTACGCCATTCCAAAGACAACTGCAAGCAAGAATATGGTGGTGGGGCGGTTGAGCATGCATCGCGACGGCTTCGGGTTTGTCATCCCCGATCCCACTTCCCTGGATGAGCGCCTGAAGGCCCGCCTCGTAGGGGATATTTTTATTCCCCCGCCCGCAGTTGGCTCCGCAATGCATGGCGACAGCGTGCTGGTTGAGGTTAAAGGCATTCGTCCGGATGGACGGGCTGAGGGTCGCATCATTCGAACCATCGACCGCGCTCACGCTACTGTAGTTGGGATTTTTCACTATGGCCAGCGTCACAACTACGTGACGCCCATCGATCAGAAAATCTCACAGGAAATCAACATCCCGCCGGGAATGGATCCATTGGAGCACTTGGAAACCGCTGCCGATTCCCGGACCCGAGCCGCGCGCAGGAAATCGGTTGATCGCGTTCTCGGCGAAGAAGCTGCCCGGCGCAGATCCTGGGACGATCTGGAGAATGTGGTGGTCGACGTTGAGATCACAGACTGGCCTACCGCTACCCAGAATCCGCGCGGCCGTGTGATGGAAATCCTGGGATACCAGGACGATTTCGGCGTCGACGTCGAAATCATGATTCGCAAGTTCCATTTGCCGCACCATTTCCCGCCCGAGGTGCTGCAGGAAGCCGAGGCCGCGGAGTCGATGATCTCCTCCGCAGAGACCCTCAAACGCCGCGACTTTCGCGGTTTTCCTATCGTGACTATCGACGGCGAGACAGCACGTGATTTCGATGACGCGGTCACGGTCCGTCTCCTGGAGAACGGTAATTTCGAGCTGCAGGTGCACATCGCGGACGTCGCCCACTACGTGACTTCGGATTCGGAGCTCGATCACGAAGCGCGCTTGCGCGGCACCAGCGTCTATTTCCCCGACCGCGCCGTTCCCATGCTGCCGCTTGAGTTGTCAACCGATATCTGCTCCTTGCGACCGGACGTGGATCGCCTGGTGCTGTCCTGTGTGATGGAGATTGATCACCGCGGGGAGATTGCCGGTTGTGAGGTCTGCGAAGGCATTTTTTTTTTTTATGATAGGATGACTTATTATTTCTTCACGGATGTACTCG
>CATPBY010000507.1 GCA_955652845.1 uncultured Terriglobales bacterium
CAAGAGCCAAGCTGGAAAAGAGAGAACAGAAATGGCAAAAGTAACTGGAATTCTCGGCAAAAAAGTCGGCATGACGCAACTCTTCGACGATAAGGGCGACGTTCATCCCGCGACCGTACTGCAGGCCGGACCCTGCGTGATTACGCAGCATAAGACGCAGACTAAGGACGGATATGTTGCCGCACAGATCGGCCTGGTCGAGTTCGTGAAAGAGTCGCGGCTGACCAAGCCGGCTCGCGGCCATCTGGGAAAACACAATCTGCCTCCGGTAAAATTCATGCGCGAAGTCCCCATCGAGGTTGACGAAAAGGCGCAGGGCGACGGGGCGGTCAAGGCCGGCGATCGCGTGCTGGTCGACATTTTTGATGGCGAGCGCTTCGTGGATATCGTCGGCATCAGCAAAGGACGCGGTTTTACCGGCGTGGTAAAGCGCCACCACTTCGGGGGCGGACCTAAATCGCACGGCTCGATGTTTCAGATCACCGGATCCATCGGTTCTTCGGCATTCCCTTCGCGCGTATTTAAGGGCATGCGGATGTCGGGGCACATGGGCGTGGATCGCGTGACGGTGCGCAACCTGCGCATTCTGGGCGTGGAGAAAGAAGACAATCTGCTGGTGGTTGAAGGCTGCGTGCCTGGACCCAACGGCGGGTATCTGGTGATCACGAAAGCCAAAAAGCCGCCGAGAGAGCGGCGCGGATTTGCCGGAGCCGCGACGGTTGACCCGTTGAAGGCTGCCAAGAGGGCGGCCAAGAAAGCGTAGGAAAGCGCACGGGCACGGGTGATGACGCCGGGTGCCTGCACGGAAAGCATATGGCAAGCATTGATATTCATAACTTGAGCGGAGCCAAGGTCGGGACTCTGGAGCTGGCCGACGAGGTCTTCGGCGCGGTCAATGAGGACCTGCTGTGGGAGGCGGTGAAGCATTACCGCGCTGGTCAGCATGCCGGCACGCATGCCACCAAGAACAAAAAGCTGGTATCGGGCGCCGGCAAGAAGCTGTGGAAACAGAAAGGCACGGGACGCGCGCGCGTAGGTTCCATCCGCTCGCCGCTGTGGCGGCATGGCGGGACGGTGCACGGTCCGCAGCCGCGCTCCTACGATTACGCCTTTCCCCGCAAGAAATTGCTGGGCGCTCTGCGTTCCGCGCTGGCGTCGAAGTACGCGGACGGCAAGCTGATCGTGGTCAACGCCTTCGACGTGAAAGAACCAAAAAGCAAAGAATTTCGCGGAGCCCTGGACGCATTGAAAGTGGATAGCACGGCGCTGCTGGTGGAAGTTCCCAAACATGGGAACCGGAATCTGGATCTGAGTTCGCGCAATCTCGCAGGAATCGAATTGTTGAGTGGCGACCAGGTTCATCCTTACCATTTACTGCGCTATGATCGCGCGATCTTTTCCCAGCCGGCGATTGAGAAATTGCAAATCTCGCTGAAGAGTTCAATCTCGAAGCGTCAGCGCAAAGCTGCCGAAGGCGAAGGTAAAGACCAGAAAAAGGCGATACGCGCTCCGCGGCGCCGGGTGCGTCATGAAAAAGCGGCGGAGGTGGCGTGATGAAATCGGCATATCAGATACTTCGCCGTCCGGTGATCACCGAAAAGGGTCTGGCCATCAAGGAAAACCAGAACACCCTGGTCTTCCAGGTGGCGCCGGCCGCGACCAAGACGGAGATCAAAGAGGCGGTGCAGACGATTTTCAAAGTGAAAGTGCGCTCGGTGCGCACCGCCAACTATCCCGGCAAGGAACGCCGCCGCGGACGCTTCGCCGGCTACCGTCCAGATTGGAAGAAGGCATTTGTGCGTCTGAGGGCCGGCGAGAAGATGCCGGATTACGCACAGAATTTGTAAGACAGCTATCAGCCGTCAGCTTTCAGCAACTGCGGCACGAGCCAGTAAAAGCTGAGAGCTGAGAGCTAAGAGGTAAGAATCGGAAGTTAAGAGCCGGAAACTAAGAGCTGATTTTATGACAATCAAGACCTACAGACCGACAACCCAAACGCTGCGCTACCGCACCACCATCGTCAATGACGATCTTACGACCAGCCAGCCGCACAAGCCGTTGCTCGAACCGAAGCAGCGCACCGGCGGCCGCCGCAACAGTGGGGATACCACCATCTGGCACCGCGGCGGAGGGCACAAGCGCAAGCTGCGCATCATTGATTTCAAGCGCGACAAGATCGGAATCCCGGCAACCGTGGCGACTATTGAGTACGATCCCAACCGCTCCGCTCGCATTGCGCTGCTGAATTACGCGGATGGCGAGAAGCGTTACATCCTGCAACCGGATGGCCTGAAGGTTGGACAAAAAGTGGTGAGCGGTCCCGAGGCCGATATTCTGGTGGGCAATGCTTTGCCGCTGAAAAATATTCCCCCGGGCACGACGATTCACAACGTCGAGTTGAAACCGGGCAAGGGAGCGCAGATGGTGCGCTCGGCGGGCGGCTCGGCGCAACTGGTGGCTAAAGAAGGCGAATACGCGCTGGTGAAACTGCCGTCGGGTGAAACTCGCAAAGTTGCGCAGGACTGTATGGCGACAATCGGCCAGGTCGGCAACCTCGATCACGAGAACGTCACCATCGGCAAAGCCGGACGCATGCGCTGGATGGGATGGCGCCCGGTAAACCGCGGCGTCTCCATGAACCCGGTCGACCATCCGCACGGCGGTGGCGAGGGCAAAACTTCGGGAGGCCGGCATCCGGTGACCCCATGGGGGCAGCCGACACGCGGCTATAAAACTCGCTATAACAAACGCACCGACGCATTTATCGTGAACCGTCGCGGAAAGAAATAAGTTTTTGGACTTAACCAAGAGCTAGGAGCTAACAGCTAAAAGCTGACTTTATGGCACGTTCAACCAAAAAGGGACCGTTCGTCGACGTCTACCTGCAATCGCGGGTGGAAGGCATGAACGCGCGCAATGAGAAGAAAGTGTTGCGCACCTGGTCGCGGCGCTCGACCATTATTCCGGAGATGGTGGGGCACACCATCGCCGTGCATAACGGCAAGAAATTTATTCCGGTATATGTCACCGAGAACATGGTCGGGCACAAGCTGGGCGAATTCAGCTTCACCCGCCAGTTCAAAGGACACTCGATGCGCGCGGCCACGGAAGTTGCCGCCAAACCGGCGGGCGTGCCCGGCGGTCCGGGAGCGATCACACCCTCCGCAGGAGCGGCCCCGGCGGCGCCCGCGGCGCCCAAGACGTAAAACCAGCTGTTGGCTTTTAGCCTTAGCTAAAAGCCAAAGCTGAGAGTTAAGACCTAAGACCTGAGAATGACTATGGAATATCGAGCCCAAGCCCGTTACATGCGCGTGTCGCCGCAGAAGGCACGCCTGGTGCTGGACCTGATCAAGGGCCGCAGAGTTGAAGACGCGCTCAATACGCTGGTCTTCACCAAGAAGCGGGTGGCGGCCACGATTGAAAAGCTGCTGCGCTCGGCGCTTGAAAATGCCAACTATCTAAGTTCGGAAAAAGGCATTGACGTCGACGTGGACAAGCTTTACGTGAAGCACGCGGTAGCTAACGATGGTCCGCGCATGAAGCGGATTCGTCCGGCGCCCATGGGCCGCGCCTTCCGCTACGTCCGCCGTATCGCGCACATCGAGATCGCGCTCGCCGAGCGCGGCAGGAGTGGAGAATCGGTCGCGACCGTGGCCGGCGAAGAAAGGGCGCACGCCAAAACTACGGCAAAGGGCGGCAGAGTGACCGGAAAGGCCAGAGCCAGGGCTAAGGGCAAAACCGCAGCTGGCAAGCCGAAAAAGAAGTTTGCAGGAGCTAAATAATTATGGGACAAAAAGTCCATCCTTACGGATTTCGCCTGGGCTACACCAAGCCGTGGAAGTCGCGCTGGTTTGCCGAGCGTGGTTACGACAAGCAGCTGCTCGAAGACGTCAAGCTGAAGAACGAACTGAAAGACAAGCTGAAGTCGGCGGGCGTGAGCTCAATCGAAATCGAGCGTCCCGGCAACAAGCTGCGGGTGATCATCAAAACGGCGCGGCCTGGCATCATCATCGGACGCAAAGGGGCTGAGATCGATAAGCTCAAACAGGAAGTGCAGAAGCGCATGAATGGCCGCGATGTCTATATCGATATCCAGGAAGTGCATAAGCCGGAACTGGATGCGCAGCTGGTCTCGGAGTCGATCGCGCTGCAGCTCGAAAAGCGAGTTGGTTTCCGCCGCGCCATGCGCAAATCCGTGGATTCGGCGCTGCGCTTCGGTTGCAAGGGGATCAAGGTCCGGGTGAGCGGTCGCCTGAATGGCAATGAAATCGCCCGCTCGGAGTGGTATCTGCAGGGCCGTCTGCCGCTGCACACGCTGCGCGCGGATATCGATTATGGCTTTACCGAGGCCCGCACTACCTACGGCGTGATTGGCGTGAAGTGCTGGATCTACCGCGGCGAGATTCTGCCGGCGGCGAAGAAGCGCGACGCCCAGCAGCCTGCAGGCGCGTTTTAAGAAGGCAGCAGAAGTGAAATTCTGCGGCTGGCGAGAGAGCTGATTTTTATGTTGATGCCGAAAAAAGTTAAGTACCGCAAGCAGCAGCGCGGACGCATGACCGGGAAAGCCTGGCGCGGCAGCGAGCTGGCTTTCGGAGATTATGCGCTGAAAGTGCTTGAGCCGGGCTGGATCACCGACCGGCAGATCGAGGCCAGCCGCGTCGCCATGACCCGCTTCATCAAGCGTGGCGGCAAGATCTGGATCCGTCTGTTTCCCGACAAGCCCGTCACCAAAAAGCCGGCTGAAACCCGTATGGGTAAAGGCAAAGGCGCGCCCGACCACTGGGTGGCGGTGGTGCGCCCGGGCAAGATTCTGTTCGAGATGGAAGGCGTGACCGCGCAGGAAGCGGGCGAGGCCATGCGTCTGGCATCGCACAAACTGCCGCTGCGCACCAGCTTCGTGAAGCGGCAATCCGCAGCGCACTGAGACTTTGGAACCAGGAACCGGGAACTGATCATGAAAGCCGAGAAAGTCCGCAACTTAACCGACGACGAACTGCGCCATCAGGAACGCGAACTCGCCGATCAGCTGTTCAAGCTCAAGTTCCAGCTCAACATGGGCCAGACCGAGAGCCTGAAGAAAATGCGCGGCCTGCGCAAAGACATCGCGCGGGTAAAGACCATCGCCCGCGAGCGTGGCACGGCTGCGGGCGCAACGGAGAAGAAGTAATCATGCCCGAGACCAGGACCAATGCACATCAGGGCGAGGCAGTGGAAGCGGCAGGCCGGCGGAAAATCATCGTGGGCGAAGTCGTCTCCAATCGCATGAAAAAAACCATTGTGGTGGAAGTGGTGCGCAAGAAGGCGCATCCCTTCTACGGCCGGGTGGTCTCCAAGGCGAAGAAGTTTTACGCCCACGACGAGAAGAACCAGGCCCACATTGGTGACGTGGTGCGCCTCGAGGAGACGCGTCCGCTTTCCAAGCTCAAGCGCTGGCGGTTGAAAGAAATTGTCCGCCAGGCCGCGCTGGTGCCGGAACATACCGCTGCCGAAGTGAAGTAACCGGCGGCATAGAGGGAGATTCATTATGGCAGTGATGATGAGAAGCATGCTGGAGGTGGCCGACAACTCCGGCGCCCGCAAGCTGCAAATGATCCTGCCGCTCGGCGGCGCGACCGGGTTGCGCGCCGGCCTGGGGGATGTGGTTACCGCCAGCGTGAAGGAGGCGGCGCCCGATGGCCAGGTGCAAAAAGGAAAAGTGGTGAAGGCGGTCATCGTGCGAACCCGCAAGGAGCATCGCCGTCGCGACGGCACCTACATTCGCTTTGACCAGAATGCCGCCGTGCTTATCAACGACGCCGGCGAGCCCGTGGGCACGCGCGTCTTTGGGCCGGTCGCCCGCGAGCTGCGCGAGAAGAAATTCCTGAAGATCGTGTCGCTCGCGCCGGAAGTTTTGTAGGGACAGAGATTGTGTAAGGGCGGCGTTCTCGCCGGTCGGGGCAAAGGGAAGCCCGGCAGTTCAGGGGAAGAGGGTTTTGGAAAATGGCAACCGTAGTCAGAGCGCATAAACGAGTTGATATCCGCCGCAATGACACCGTGAAGGTGATCACCGGCCGCGACAAGGGCAAAGAAGGCCGCGTGCTTCGCGTGTTTCCCAACGATGCCAAGGTCCTGGTGGAGCACGTGATGCTGGTAAAAAAACACGTCCGGCCCAATCCGCAGCGCAACGTGAAGGGTGGAATCGCCGAGCAGGAGAGCCGCATCTCGCTCTCCAACGTGCAACTGGTGTGCGCCACCTGCGGCCCCGTCCGCATCGGCCATGAAGTGCGCGGCGACCGCAAGGTGCGGGTATGCAGGAAGTGCGGGACCACGCTGGACAAGTGACCGCGTTTTGCAGGCGTGAGCCCGCAGGCTCATCCCGGGCGTAGGGAGGATGTCGGAGCTGGAGCATATGGCAAAAGAAAAAGAGAAGAAAGACAAATCCGGCGAGAAGCAGCAGGAGTCAAAGGCCCCGGCAGTGGCGCGCCACAGCGCCAAGGAGACGCCTCGCCTGAAGGCCCGCTTCAACGCCGAAGTGGCGCCCGCCCTGATGAAGGAATTCGAGCTGAAGAATCCCATGGCCGTGCCGCATCTGCACAAGATTGTGGTCAATATGGGTGTGGGCGAAGCTACCCAGAACGCCAAAGTCCTCGATCCGGCGGTGAATGAGCTTGGCCAGATCACCGGCCAGAAGCCGGTCGTAACCCGGGCGAAGAAATCGATTGCGGCGTTCAAAGTGCGCGAAGGCCAGCCCATCGGGGCCATGGTCACCCTGCGCGGCGACCGCATGTACGAATTCTTCGATCGTCTGGTGAATGTGGTGCTGGCCCGGGTGCGCGACTTCCGCGGAGTCTCCACCAAGTCGTTCGATGGCCGGGGAAATTACACCCTCGGCCTGCGCGATCAGCTGATTTTTCCCGAGATCGATTACGCCAAGGTCGATAAGCTCAAGGGCATGAACATCACGATTGTCACCACGGCGCGTAACGACGATCAGGCGCGGGCGTTGCTCAAGCACATGGGGATGCCGTTCCGGGCTTAGGGAACGCCGGCTAAGTCAGAATGTCAGAATGAAGGATCGAAAGCTGCACCAATAGCGGGGAGCTAGGAGCTACGTTGACCACAGCAAAACGAGTGAAGGACGCAAAGATCGAGAAGAAGTTTGACGACGCCAGAGGCAAAGGGCCGAAGCCCAAATTTTCTACGCGCCGCCATAACCGCTGCAAGCTGTGCGGACGGCCGCGGGCATACTTGCGCAAGTTTGGCTTGTGCCGCCTGTGCTTCCGCGGCCTGGCCTTGCGCGGAGAGATTCCGGGAGTTTCGAAGTCGTCCTGGTAGCGGGTTGTAAGAACGCGGGCGAGGGCGCCCGCGCCACACGGGTCGTTGCGGGTTCTTCGGCCAGAACCGCCGAAGCAAACGGGCGACTGAGGAGAAGCAAAGCGATGAGGTTGACCGATCCGGTCGCAGACATGTTGGCGCGAATCCGTAACGCGATTAGCGCCCGGCACCAGAAGGTGGATATCCCCGCTTCCAAGCTGAAGCTGGAGATTGCCCGCATCCTTAAAGAGGAGGGCTACGTCTCCAACTTCAAGGCCACGGAAGAGGACGGCCACAAGGTCCTGCGCATTTACTTGAAGTACGGCAACAATAACGAAGCAGCGATTTCCAAGGTGGAGCGCGTTTCCCGCCCGGGTTGCCGGGTGTATGTGCGGCGCACCGAAATTCCCCGCGTGCTCGGCGGCATGGGCATCAACATCCTGACCACCCCGCGCGGCGTGATGACCGGACGCCAGGCGCGCAGAGAAGGCTTAGGCGGCGAAGTGTTGTGCGAGATTTGGTAGGAAAGAAGCTCTTACCTATTGGCCATCGGCCATTAGCTAAGAGCCAAAAGCTAGAGGCCAAGAGCTGATCTTATGTCACGAATTGGAAGAAAGCCGATCCCGCTCCCCAAGGGAGTTACGGTAAAAATCGAAGGCAACGCGGTTGCCGTGCAAGGTCCCAAGGGCAAGCTGGACACGCAATTGCCCGGCGGCATCCGCATGGAGCAGCAGGACGGCAACCTGGTGGCGATCCGCGATAACGATTCCCAGGCCGCTGTTCATGGGCTGGCGCGTGCCCTGGTCAACAATGCCGTCGAAGGCGTCACCAAAGGCTGGACGCGCGAACTGGAAATCGTTGGCATCGGCTATCGCGCCGAACTCAAGGCCAAAAGCACGGTCGTGTTCAGCCTGGGATACTCGCATCCCATCGAGTACCCGCTGCCTTCGGGCATCGAAGTGGCGGTTGATCCCAAGCAGACCAGGCTGACGGTGAGCGGCATTGATCGCCAGAAAGTCGGACAGGTGGCCGCGGAAATGCGCAGCCTGCGCCCTCCCGACCCTTACAAGAACAAAGGCGTGCGTTATTCGGGCGAGCGTTTGAAGAAGAAAGTTGGAAAGACGGGAGCGAAATAGCGGCGTTTGCCGGGCCTGAGAGAAGCGGGAGACCGCCGCCGCTGTCCTGAGCGCAGCGAGGGATCCCACGCTTGACCACCGGCCAGCGACCAGCGACGAGCGAACAAGGACTAGAACATGCTGACACAGTCATCGAAAAATCAAAACCGGCGGCACGTTCACGAACGCATCCGCAAGAAGATTCTGGGCACCGCCGAGCGTCCGCGGCTGAACGTCTACCGTTCGCTCAATCATATTTATGTGCAGTTGATCGACGACCTCAAGGGCGAAACCCTCATTTCTGCGCACTCGGCGGAAGGCGGAGAAAAGGGTCAGCGGCGAACTGGCGGAAACGTTGCTTCGGCCAAGACCGTGGGTAAGACCATCGCGGAACGCGCCAAAGCTAAGGGAATTACCAAGGTTGTGTTCGATCGCGGCGGGTACATCTACCATGGCCGGGTCAAAGCCCTGGCCGATGCCGCCCGCGAAGCCGGATTGCAGTTTTAAAGGATTGAGTAATTGTGGAATCGCGTAATTTGAGAATCGGGGTTTTTGCTTCTCAATTCCACAATTACCAAACGGGAGAGCATGCCAACAATCATTAAAAAGCTCGATGCGGGTTCGTACCAATTGAAGGATCAGGTGGTCGCCATCAACCGTGTTACCAAAGTTGTTAAGGGAGGCAAGAATCTTTCTTTCGCTGCCTTGGTTGTGGTCGGAGACCCCAGCGCCGCCGTTGTAGGGTACGGCTCAGGGAAGGCCAAGGAAGTTCCTCAGGCCATCCGCAAGGGAATTGAATCGGCCAAGAAAAATCTGGTGAGGGTGAATCTTACTCAGACCAGTATTCCGCACACTGTGCTGGGGCGCTTCGGCTCGGGCATGGTGCTGCTCAAGCCCGCGGCGGAAGGCACTGGCGTAATCGCCGGTGGGGCGGTGCGCGCAGTCATGACTTCGGCCGGAGTACAGAATGTGCTGACCAAATCCATCGGCACCACCAACCCGCACAACGTGGTCAAGGCAACGTTTGATGCGCTCAAGCGCCTGAAGAATCGCGAGGACGTGGCCGCCCTGCGCGGCAAAACCGTCCAGGAACTGTAGAGTAGCGCCGGCGGTCCCGCCGGCCTGAACGTGAGGACTTTAATGACGGCCAGGAAATCAGAGAAAGACGGCGGCAAGCTCCACTTGAAGTGGGTGCGCTCCGCCATTTGTGCCCCGGTTAAACAAAAGCGGGTTATTAAAGGCCTGGGATTTACCCGGCTGAACCAGATTGTCGAGCGCCCCGACACCGCCGCCATTCGCGGCATGGTGGCCAAGGTGCCGCACCTGGTGGAAATTGTGCAGTAGCCGTCACAGAAGCTGAAGGCTTATTTTATGAATTTATCGAATCTGCGGGCGCCAAAAAAGGCAGCGGAAAATAAAAAGCGGGTGGGCCGCGGCATGGGTTCGGGCATGGGCAAGACATCCACGCGCGGACACAAGGGGCAACGCTCGCGAAGCGGTTCGCGCATGATGCGCGGCTTTGAAGGCGGCCAGATGCCGCTGCATCGCCGCATGCCCAAGCGCGGCTTCACCAACATTTTCCGCAAGGAATTCAACATCGTGAACCTGGAAAAGCTGGCGGAACTGGGTGAAGCCACCATCACCCCGGACGTGTTGCGCAAAGCGGGCGTGATCAAGACCAAACATCCGGTGAAAATTCTGGGCGATGGCGCGCTTTCCATCGCGCTCACCGTGCATGCGCACAAATTCTCCAAATCGGCCCAGGAAAAGATCACCAAGGCCGGCGGCAAATTTGAGGTGTTGCAGTAAATGTTCGAGAAACTGGCCAACGTTTTTCGTATTCCGGATCTGCGCCGACGTATCGGCTTTACCCTGGCGATGCTGGCGGTATACCGCCTGGGCGGCCACATTCCCACGCCGGGGATCAATACCGACAAACTGGCGCAATATTTTGAGCAGAACCGCGGTTCTCTGCTTGGCTTCGTTGACCTGTTCAGCGGCGGTAATCTCCGGCGGCTGACGGTTTTCGCGTTGGGCATCATGCCCTACATCACAGCTTCCATTATTCTGCAACTTCTCACAGTGGTCTATGAGCCATTGGCCAAACTGCAGAAAGAAGGCGAGCTGGGACGCAAAAAGATCACCCAGTGGACCCGTTACCTCACCGTGATTCTCAGCTCCATCCAGTCGTTTGGCATTGCCCTGAGCCTGCAGAAGGGCGGCGATTTCGTTATTCACCCGGGCCCCGGTTTCATTATGATGACCATGCTGACCCTGACCACCGGCAGCGCCTTCATCATGTGGCTGGGCGAACAGATCACCGAACGCGGCGTGGGCAACGGCATGTCGTTGCTGATTTTTTCGGGCATTGTGGTGGGATTACCGCGCGGCGTCTTCGACCTCTACGATAAAGTCCACAACAACGCCTGGGGAGTGTTCACCGCGCCCGCCATGATTTTGCTGGTCGCCATGATGGTGCTGGTCGTCGCCTTCATCGTTTATGTAGAGCGCAGCGAGCGCCGCATTCCAGTGCAGTACGCCAAGCGCGTGGTCGGTCGCAAAGTGATGGGCGGCCAGTCCACGCACCTGCCACTGCGGGTCAATGCCGGCGGCGTCATGCCGGTGATCTTCGCCTCATCAATTCTCACGCTGCCTCAGACCGCGTTGTACGCGCTGCACTCCAATCGCGTCATCGGGCCGATTCTGGATGCGCTCAAGTGGGGTGAGCCGCTTTACACCTTCCTCTACGCAGTGGGCATCATTTTCTTCGCCTATTTTTACGTTTCGATTGTCTTCAATCCTAACGAAGTCGCAGACAACATGCGGAAGTATGGAGGATTTATTCCCGGCATCCGCCCCGGCAAGCGCACTGCGGACAACATCAACGAAATCCTTACCCGGATCACCCTGGTGGGCGCGCTCTATCTCATCATCATCTCTTTTATTCCGGAATGGATGATTGCCGGAATCCACTTGAACCATTTGCCGGGCGCCGTGGGTTCCTGGTTTGAGCATCTTCCGGCGTGGATGACCAATGGTTTGGGAGTGACATTTTATTTTGGCGGCACTTCGCTGCTGATCGTGGTGGGCGTCGCCATGGACACGGTCACGCAGATTGAAGCGCAATTGATCATGCGCCACTATGACGGATTCACCCCGCGCAGCGGACGCATACGAGGCCGCCGCACTTGGTAGTCATTGCAATCGGAGCTTGCCGTAGCGCTCGGCAGGAAATCATCGTCGAGCTGACCGGATGAAACTGGAATCGGAAGGCTTGGGGGCCAGCTCGATGGCGAATGGCAGTTCGCGCGGTATCGGCCCCATCATTCTTCTGGGGTCGCCCGGCGCCGGCAAAGGCACGCAGGCCAAGCGCGTTTCCGAACGCTACGGTATTCCGCAGATTTCGACCGGCGACTTGTTGCGGGATAACGTGCAACGGCAGACGCCGCTGGGTTTGCAGGCCAAAGATGTCATGGCACGCGGCGAACTGGTGCCGGACGAACTGATTTACGACATGGTCGCTCACCGTTTGCGCCAGGTGGATTGCGACCCGGGATTTGTTCTGGACGGATTTCCGCGTACCCCGGCCCAGGCCGGATGGCTCGATGAGTTTCTCGACAACGAGTTCTTTGACAGTCCCCAGCGCCCGGGAAGGTGCGCGCCGATTGTGGTACGCATCGACGTAGACTATAATCAATTGTTACATCGGCTTACCGGACGTAGAACTTGTCTCGCCAGCGGGCACATCTATAACGTCTATTTGCAGCCGCCCCGTGTTCCTGACACCTGTGATCTTGATGGTTCCAGGCTGGTCACCCGCGATGATGATCGCGATGATGTGATCCGGGAACGTCTGACCGCATACCAGGTCCAGACCAAACCGGTGGCGGAGTACTATGAGCGGCAAGGACGGCTGGTTTCGGTCAATGGAGACCTGCCGGTTGACGAAGTTACGGAGCTCATTCGGCTTGTAATCGAGGGACACCGCGCCGCCCGGGCCGACAGCTTCTGAAGCATGGCGATTGTTTGCAAATCGGCGGCGGAGATTGAAAAGATGCGGCGCAGCGGCCGCGTGGTTCGTGAAGTGCTCGACCAGTTGCGTACGCTGGTAGCGCCGGGCGTCACCACCATGGATCTGGAACGTACCGCCGAGCAGAAGATAAAGGATCTGGGCGCGACGCCGGCGTTCAAGGGATATTACGATTATCCCTGTGTGCTGTGCACCTCGATCAATGAAGAGATTGTTCACGGCATCCCTTCTGAGAAAAGGGTGCTGAAGGCAGGCGATATCGTTTCCATCGATTGCGGCGCGGTCATGGACGGATACTACGGAGACGCTGCCATCACGGTTGCGGTGGATGGTTCGATCACGCCGGAGCTGAGCAAGCTGCTCGAAGTGACAGAAGCTTCGCTGTACCGCGCAATCGAGGCGGCGCGCATTGGAAATGCAGTAGGCGATGTAGGCGCGGCGGTGCAGGAGTTTGTCGAGGCCAATGGTTTCAGCGTGGTTCGCGAATTCGTTGGCCACGGCATCGGCACCCATTTGCACGAAGAGCCGCAAGTGCCAAATTTTGGAACGCGCGGGCATGGCGCCCGGCTGCGGGATGGCATGGTCCTGGCAATCGAGCCCATGGTAAATTCCGGCAAACCGGGAACCCGCGTGCTCGAAGACAAATGGACCGCCGTCACCGCCGATGGCAGCTACAGCGCTCACTTCGAACATTGCGTAGCGGTAACCAAAGACGGCCCGGTGATTTTGACGCAGTGAAACTCTTTGCTGTTACCTCTTTGCCTTTAGCGAAAGGCGAATAGCTAAGAGCCAGAAGCGTGGTTTTAAGGAGTCAATGAGTAAAGAAGACGCGATTGAAGTGATGGCGACGGTGGTCGAACCGCTGCCCAATGCCATGTTCAAAGTAGAACTGGAAAACAAGCACCAGGTGCTGGCGCACGTTTCCGGCAAGATGCGAAAGAATTTTATCCGCATTCTACCCGGCGACAAGGTCGCGGTTGAACTTTCGCCATACGACCTGAACCGTGGCCGCATCGTGTACCGCTACAAATAAAACAATTTGCGCAGGGACAGCCGCCCTCGGCTGTCCGCCCGGGCGCAGCCCGGCAGGAAATCGACATTTATGAAAGTAAGAGCATCAGTCAAAAAGATTTGCGACAAGTGCAAGGTCATCCACCGCAAAGGTGTGGTGCGCGTGATCTGCGTGAATTCGAAACACAAGCAGCGTCAGGGCTAGAAACTAAAAGACCAAGGAGCACCATGGCACGCATTGCAGGCGTCGACCTTCCGCGCGGTAAGCATGTAAATATCGCGCTGACCTACATCTACGGCATCGGACACCCACGCGCCGCCCGTATTCTGGGCGCGGCCAACGTGGACCCGATGAAAAAGGTCCAGGATCTGGGTGAGGACGAAGTGAACCGCATCCGCCAGGTCATTGAAGGCGAAGGCATGGTGGAAGGCGATCTGCGCAAGGAAGTTTCGATGAACATCAAGCGGCTCATCGAAATCGGCTCTTATCGCGGATACCGCCATCGCCGCAACCTCCCCGTCCGCGGACAGCGGACTCACACCAACGCGCGCACCCGCAAAGGTCCGCGCAAAGGAACAGTCGCCCAGAAAAAGAAGGCGACGGCAAAGACATAAACCGCCCTTGGCTATTAGCTCTCAGCCGTTGGCTTAACCGCCGCGGTTCAAGCTAGTGGCTAAGAGCTAAAGGCTGAGATTCTATGGCAAAACCAGCAGCGGCAGGCGCAACCGGCGCAGCGGCGCCGGAGAAAAAAGGCAAGAAAAAGACCTTCAAGAAGAAGGAGCGCAAGCACGTCACTCATGGCGTGGCGCACATCCAGGCTTCGTTCAACAACACCATTGTGACCATCTCAGACCAGGCGGGGAATGTTCTGTCCTGGAAGAGTTCGGGTTCGCTGGGTTTCCGCGGATCGCGCAAAGGTACGCCCTTCGCCGCCCAACAGGCCGCTATGAACGCGGCCAACATGGCGCGCGACCACGGCGTGCGCAGCGTCGAGGTACGTGTCAGCGGCCCAGGCTCGGGGCGCGAATCCGCCATCCGCGCGCTGGCTGCCGCCGGCATCGAAGTCCGCAATATTAAAGATGCAACCCCAATTCCGCATAACGGCTGCCGTCCGCCGAAGCGGAGAAGGGTGTAGAACTGGCTTTTCGCTGTTGGCTGGAAACAACGGCTAATGGCTAAGAGCATAAGAGCTTAAAAGCCAAACGGCTGATTTTCGTCCGGGACGAAGGGTGAAGCCAAACCTGTAAACCGGTCATCTACAAGGAGAAGAAACTTGGCACGTTACACTGATCCCGTCTGCCGCCTCTGCCGCCGCGAGGGCATGAAGCTGTTCCTCAAAGGCACCAAGTGCTTCAGCGATAAATGTCCCATCGAGAAGCGTAACTTTGCTCCCGGCCAGCATGGCAAGGACCGCAAAGCAAAGATAGTCGGCTATGGTCTGCAACTGCGTGAAAAACAGAAAACCAAGCGCATGTATTTCACTCAGGAAGGACAGTTCCGTAACTACTTTGAGAAGGCCGCGCGCACCAAGGGTGTGACCGGCGAGATCCTGTTGCAGCAACTGGAGCGACGTCTCGACAACGTGGTTTATCGGTTGGGCTTCGGTGTTTCCCGCCGGCAGGCTCGCCAGCTGGTGCGCCACGGTCACGTTCAGGTGGACGGCCGCAAGGTCAACATCCCGTCTTATGCGGTAAGCGTGGGCGAAGAAATCGCAGTTCGCGAAGGCAGCCGCAAACTGCCCATCCTCGAAATAGCGAAAGACTTAGCCAGCCATCAGAATTCGCCAACCTGGCTGGAGATTGATCGCGACAACTACAAGGGCAGCGTTTTAGCGCTGCCCAAGCGGCAGGATATCAATCTCCCGGTGAACGAGCAGCTGATTGTGGAGCTTTACAGTAAGTAAAAAGCTTGAATCACGTTATAGGTTTTTCGGTCCAATATTTCGAGCCAGATCAGCCTGTGGCTGGCGTTTGACGTGAACGTTCTTCGTTGAACTCGCTTTGAAGAACCTG
>CATPBY010000508.1 GCA_955652845.1 uncultured Terriglobales bacterium
CCCCGCGAGCGCATGGTCTTTGAATTGAAGCATTATCACGGACTGAAATTGCGGACCGTGGGTGAAATCCTGAATACGACGGAAGAAACGGCAAAGAATACTTTGTTTCGCGCCACCCAAAAATTGCGTGGCGCACTGGTGGACATGCGATGAAAACTGAACTTCTCCCTTGGCCGGGGGTGCAACTATGAAATGCGAGTGGGTACGAGAGAACATTCTGCTCCATATCTACAACGAGTTGCCGGATGATGCCCGCTACGAGCTGGAGCAACACCTGGCGCGCTGCACCGAGTGCGCAGGCGAATTGAAGGCCAGCCGGCAATTCCACGCTGCGCTTTCCCAATTCCCGGTGGACGAGCCGACGCCAAATCTGGTGGCCGCCTCCCGAATGCGATTGCAAGAAGCGCTTGAGGGCGCCGAGCAAGGCGGCTTCTGGCAGCGCCTGACCTTTGACCCGGGAGCCTGGTTTCGACAGATACGACTCTCTCCTGCCTTGGCTGCTGTGCTCCTTATCATCGGCTTTTCCGGAGGTATCGGGACCACTTACAAGATGATGAAGTCAGGTCCCGCGGACATTGCTCAAGGACAACTTGCGCCGGTGACGGAATCCTCCATAAGCGGCATTCGTTCCATCTCCCAGGAACCGGGCTCTAATCAGATCAGCATCAAGTACGACACTGTTTCCATTCAGGAAACCCAGGGATCGCTCAACGATCAGCGGATTCAGCAGTTGCTTTTGTTCGCCGCGCGCAACAACTACAACTCTGGCGTGCGCATGGATTCGGTCGACCTTCTTACTCAGAAACCCAACGACACCCATGTCCGCGAGGCCCTACTGTACGCCCTGCGCTACGACTCCAATCCGGGGGTCCGATTGAAGGCACTGGAGGGTCTGGGCTCCTATGTGAAGGATGAGGTGCGCGTCCGCGACGCCGTGTTGGAGGCTTTGATGCACGATTCCAACCCTGGCATCCGAACTCAGGCGTTGCATCTGCTGGAGCCATGCCGGGCCGACAGCAGCGTGCGGGTAGTGCTGCAGAAGCTGGCGGAGAATGATCAGAATCCATACATCCGGTCGCAGGCCCGCAACTGGCTGGCTCAGCTGCCAGAAATTGACTAAAGTGGCGCGCAGGGATAGCCGCCCGGCTGTACAGCCGAACGCAGCTGGGCAGTGAATGAAAGACTGAAGGTGCATGTTGAAGAAGTTCTCTAAACTCGTTGCGACGCTCTTTCTGGTACTCCCGCTAGCGGCGGCGCAGGAAACGCGGGTTTATCGCGAAGGTGCAAACTGGGCCCGCGAGATCACTGGAACCCTGGCCAGCGCGAAAAATCTGAGGATCAAAGTGGACATGGGCTCAGTCCGCGTGCAAGGCGGTTCTCAATCGGGCATCAATTATGTGGTTCGCAATCGTGCTTTTACATCTTCTGAAGACGGCGCCCGCCGTGAATTCGATTCCTACAAAGTGAGCGCGTATGTTCGTGGAGATACGGCCTGGATCGTCGCCGACTGGCAGGGAGGCAGGCCGCATCGGTTCAGCGGCGAATTTACCATCAATGTTCCCCGCGATATGGATGCGGTAAAGCTGGAAACCGACGGTGGCAGTGTTTCGACCGCAGGCATTGCGGGACGGGTTGACGCTCAGAGCGGTGGCGGCAGCATTCACCTCGATGATATCGGTGGAGCGATTAATGCCGAGACCGGCGGCGGCAGCATTGATGTAGGTACTACCGGCGGTGATCTCACCCTGCATACGGGAGGGGGTAGCATCAAGGTGGTTTCCTCCAAGGGAAAGATCAATGCCGAAAGCGGCGGCGGCAGCGTAGTCGTGGTCTCGGGGCTGCAGGGCGCGGTACTGGAAACGGGTGGCGGTAGCATTGAAGTCGAGCGTTGCGCTGGACGAGTGAAGGCCACCACTGGCGGCGGCAGCATCGATCTGGGTGAGATTGGCGGTCCGGCCGAAATCGAGACTGGCGGTGGCAGCATCCGCTTGACCTCCGCGAAAGGCCCGGTGCGGGCAGAAACCAGTGGCGGCAGCATTGAGCTCAATGGCGTTACCTCAGCCCGCGCGGAAACCGGGGCAGGAGGCATCGTCGCCAAGTTCGTCTCATCCACCGGCGAGCGTACGGACTCCGTACTTGAAACTTCCGCCGGGGATATTACGGTCTACCTGGCTCCGAGTCTCGCCCTGAGCGTTCGCGCTTCAATCGAGATGGCCAATGGACACCACATACATTCGGACTTCCCCGAGATCAGAGTCACCGCCGATGGTGGGGATTATGGACCCAAGACAGTCACCGCGGACGGCAATTTGAACGGTGGCGGTCCGGTGCTTAAGGTACGCACAACCAGCGGAGATATTTCATTCCGGCGAGCAAAGTAAGAATCTCCCGGAGAAAGCAGAGACGATATGCGCAAGCCGGTCTACGCAATCCTGCTCATCCTGCCATTTGTGGCACTGCTAACCTATGCCTCGAAATGCACTTCATCAGAGTCGCCGCATGAGATATATGGATTTTCCAGTGATGAAGCCTTCGGTGCAGGATCTTATCTTGGCGTAGATAGCCGCGATATCACTCCAGATCGTTTGTCCGAACTCAAATTAAAGGAAGAGCATGGGGTTGAGGTCACTCTGGTTGATCAGGATGCTCCTGCCGGCAAGGCCGGGCTGAAAGAACACGACGTGATCCTCACTCTCAATGGATCCGCGGTAGAAAGCGTGGAGCAATTGCGCCGCATGATCCGCGAAATTCCACCAGGACGCTTGGTAACTCTGGGCATCAGCCGCGATGGCCAGCCCATGACCATCAAGGCTCAGCTTGCGGATCGAAAGAAAACCTTCGGATCCGGGCACGAGGACAAGGGATTCAAGTTCGCCATGCCGGCGATGCCGGCAATGCCTGCCATGCCTGCGATGCCTGCCATGCCGGATATGGACATACCGGTTTCAATCGTAGTCGTGCACTCCTCAGCTCGAAGCGGTCTGATGGTGGAAAACCTCACCCCCCAATTGGGGAACTTCTTCGGAGCCAAAAATGGCGAGGGAGTCCTGGTACGTTCCGTCGATAAAGGAAGCCGTGCTGAAAAAGCCGGCTTTCATGCGGGCGATGTCATTGTCCGCGTAAATGACGAGGCTATCCACGACGCTGGAGACTTCACCCATGCTCTGCGTGGACACAAAGAGAACTCAGTGCAGGTCAGCATCATTCGCGACCGGAAGGAACAGACGCTTACTCTCAGTCTGCCCGAGCACCGGCAGTCCGGGTATCTCGATGAGAAGCTCGCCGTCCCGGACATCGACGACATCGACATGGAGACGAGTATCGATCTCAGCCAGCTTGAATCCGAGATTGCGCGCGAAAAGCCTGCGCTGGAGCAAGCAGCGCGACAGATGCGCTTGCAGTTGGCGGCAGAAATTGAACGTGCCAAACCAGAATTTGAGCGAGCCGCCAGGGAGCTGCGGAATCATCAGAATGAACTCAGGAAGGAAATGCAGGACCTAGAAAGAGATCTCCGCCAACAGGGCATCGACCTCCAGAAAGAGCTGGAGCAAGAACTTCACAGTTTCAGCGAAATTTAACCCGTTTGCTGGCGGCGAAAGGCACGGGCATCCCCCCCGTGCCTGGACTAGCTGCTGCTCGCCCCGGCCATACTTTTCTGGAGTTCGGGAATTAAGCAGACCCGGTTTCTTCCGGCCTGCTTGGCCGCGTACAAGCCCGCATCCGCAGCTTTTACCAGTTCGTCCCGCGTGGTCCCATGATCGGGCCAGGTTGCGACACCCGCGCTGATGGTCACGGATCGGGGAACGCCGGGGAACTGCCATGCCTCGATTAACCGCCGGAGCTTTTCCGCCACCGCCAGCGCATGCTGCGAATTGGTTTGGGACAGGAGGATGGCGAATTCCTCTCCGCCATATCGGCAGACCACGTCGATCTTTCGAAGCTGTTGATGGAAGACTGACGAAACCTGGCGCAGGACTTCATCGCCCAGCAAATGCCCGTATTCATCGTTCAGGCGCTTAAACTGGTCGATGTCCACCATGATGATCGCCATTCCCGCGCCAAAGCGGCAAGCCCTTTCGATTTCTTCCGCGATGCGCAATTCGAAAAAGCGGCGATTGAAGATTCCGGTCAGCCCGTCGAGATATGCCAGTTGTTGTACTCGCTCCACATAATTGGCATTCTGAATGGCGGTGGCGCAAATGTCCGCCGCGGATTCCAGCGACTGAGTATCGCTGGCAATGAATCCCTTCGCGCGGTCGCTGTCCAGCATCAGCACTCCCAGCGTCTGTCCAAAAGAAACCAGAGGGATGCACATGCGCGAGCCGGTTTCGAGATAGAAGCCGATGTAGTCCGGATTGCTGGATACGTCATTTTCAATCAGGGTCTTTCCTGTCTCTAGAGCCTTCCCCCACCCTGCGGCGCTGGCGGGAAGCCGCCCGCCCTCGGGAATGTGGAGTGTGAGGGCTCCGTGGTGAGCGCGCAGCACCAGGTCTTCTTCGTCCTTCAACAGCACGGAAACGTGAGAGATCTGAAATTTCTCCTGGATCAGTACGCAGACTTTGGCGAGTAATTCCTCAAGGTCCAGGATGGTGGTCGTCTGTTGCGCGATCGCATTGATGGCCTCCAGTTGCGCGGCGCGTCGTCGTTCCAGGCTGTAGAGGTGGGCATTTTGCAGCGCCATGGAGGACTGGGTCGAAAATAAAGTAAGCAGATCGATAGTTTCGGAGTCAAAGTGGTCCAGGTTCTCGCTCTGGCAATCCAGCACTCCGACTACTTCGTCCCTTACCATCAGCGGTATCGCCAACTCCGATTGAGTCTTTTTGCCGCGGGCGATGTAGCGCGGATCCTTGCTCACATCCGCGACGTACAGCGGACGCTTCTCTCTCGCCGCGGTTCCGATGATTCCAGTCCCGATGGCAAGAGGAATGAGATCAAGCCCGTCGTCCCACCCAATCTGGGAGCGAGTGCGCAGTTGATTGGTTTCCCGGTCGAGCAACAGGATGGCAACATTCTGTAAGTGGAAGTATTCGCGCGCGATAATGAGAATCTGCCGCAGCACTTCATCCAGGTCAAAGGTCGACAACACCGCCTGGCTGGCGTCATAAAGGATGGCGATTTTCTGCATAGTCCTGGGAGATTGTAACCCGCGACTCCGCCGCCGACCGAGGTTCCGAAAGTAACGTGCCGGGTCAGTGCGGAGTGCGTCTATGGAATTCTATTTTCAGGATGAGCGCATTGAAACTTGGAAACAGTTTCCGGCAGGACTGCTCCAGTCAAACAGAGTTTGAGTGGATCCGCTTCGCCCGAATTATCAGCGCCAATCGTCGCGATCGTAGCCGCGCCGGTAGTCGTCGCGCTCGCCCCGGTAGCGGTATGAGTTAAAACCCTGGCTGTATCCTCTCTCATATCCTTCGCGGTAAGCACTTTTGTAATGACCACGCGAGCCCATCCAGTGTTGATAGCCGCCATCGGCATCTTCCTACCGTTCGCTCTTTATGTTGTAGCGGTAGCCCTGCATACGATCGTATCGGCCATGGCTCAGGCCATCACGATATCCGTTTTGATACCCGTGCTCTCGAGCCTCGTCGTGACGATAGTAGGCGTCATCATCATCATGTCCCGCGCCAGGCTACCGAACATCGACGAGACTGCGAGAGCCAACGCAGCCAGTCTCAGGCTTTGTAAGAGTTTCGTCCGCAACATATCGACCTCCGCCTTAGTCATGTGAACACATGCTTCTGATGAAAGTTGCGACGACATCGGGCTCGCGGCGGGAATTCCGACGTTTGCGAATCAATTCCACATTCCGGCGGCTATTACCACACCAGCGCCAGCTATTTCGCCAACGGTGCAATCAATACTCTGAGTGTGTTTATGCTGGTCTGGGATGCGCATAGAGACGCGCCGTTCGGACCGCCCAAGCGCCATAACTTGACCCGTGAGCGGACTCGACCTTACCGGCAGCGCACCGCAGATCCCGGAAACTGGAGGCCCGCGAGAAATGTAAGAGCCGCGATCGCCAGCAGGAGATGTCCAGCAAGGAAATTGCCGAGAAATATATAAAGCAGAATAGCGGTGGCTGCAGGTATAAGGGCGACCAGAACGACGGGCGGTCTTGCTGCCATTGTTGGCCGTGCCGCAATCATCCCGAAGAGTGCCGCGAGAATGAACAGGGTAGCGG
>CATPBY010000509.1 GCA_955652845.1 uncultured Terriglobales bacterium
ACTTCCACGAATAAAAAAGCCGCCCGGTGCTGAGCGGCTTTGTTGCCGTCTCACAGATTCTTACGAATTTCAGCCGGCGACTTCTTCGAGCAGCTTTTGATCGATGTCGAAATTAGAATGCACGTTCTGGACATCGTCATGCTCTTCGAGCGCTTCCATGAGGCGAATCATGGTGCTGGCAGCGGCGCCTTCGAGCTTAATGTAGTTCTGCGGAATCATAGCTACGCTGGAGGAAGCGGGTTCGATGTTCGCTTTTTTGACAGCTTCGAGAACCGCCTCGTACACGGAAGGCTCGCAGAGGACTTCCCAATTATCGCCATCGTCCCGCAAATCTTCAGCGCCGGCGTCGAGCACGATACCCATCAGGTCGTCTTCCTTGGCGGCCGATTTGGGCACAACAATGTCGCCTTTTTTGTGAAACATCCAGGAGACGGCGCCGGCTTCAGCCATGTTGCCGCCGTTTTTGCCGAAGACATGACGAATTTCGCTGACGGTGCGATTGCGGTTGTCGGTGTTGATGTCGAGCAGGATGGCGACGCCGCCGGGGCCATAGCCTTCGAGGGAAAATTCTTCGTAGGTCGCGCCCGGCAGTTCGCCGGTACCGCGCTGGATGGCGCGTTTGATGTTATCGGCGGGCATGTTTTCGGCTTTGGCGGCTGCGATAGCCCCGCGCAGGCGGGGGTTGGCGTCAGGATCTCCACCGCCATTCTTAGCGGCAATCGAAATTTCCTTGATCAGGCGGGTAAAAATCTTGCCGCGCTTGGCATCCAGCGCGCCCTTTTTATGCTTGATTGTGGCCCATTTTGAGTGGCCGGACATGCAGATACCTCGTGTCTATTTGAACTCCAGATTCGGCTGATGTGGATAGCGCCGATCCCGCTGCTAAGGACTCGCCCGTAGAGGAGATCACTGGATTATCCTCGGGATTGCCTCGCAAACACTGCAGGCGAATCGAAATTATAGCACGGTCGATGGTGGGATTCGCGAGCCTGTATCTGCTGGTACAGGCATCTTTTTTGGATCCAGCCGAGCTTTGTATGCGTAGACGATGGCCAAAAGCGGAGGGGCGAGGAGCACTCCCCAGAATGGAATCAGAAATCCCAACATTAACGGTGCGAGAATCGAGGCCCAGACAGGAACTCTCGCCGTCCGTTTCATGATCAAGGGCTGCAGAAGGAAACCGTCTATGACCACGATCACGGCGTAGAGGATGAGAACGTAAAGCGGGTGCTGCCAGTCTGTCCATTTCACAAAGGCGGTGAGCGCTGGACCGATCATGCCCAGCACAGGTCCGATGTGGGGTACGACTTGTAAAATCGCAGCCAGCAATGCCCAGAAGGGCGCCCACGGAACTTTCAAAATATAGAGGCCGACCAACCACAAGACGGCGACCGCCAGCGAATCCTGAAGCTGGGCAATCATCCAGTTCTTCAGCGCGCTGGAAGTGATTCGCAGATGCGCGCCAAGATCGATTTTCTCAAGCATGTTAGACTCAGAATATAGCCTCTGCGACGAGGAAAGCTATGAAGTTTGGCGTACTGGTCTTCCCCGGATCGAACTGCGACCATGATGCCTATTGGACGATTCAGCAGGTAGCCAGGCAACCAGTCACATTTCTGTGGCACGAAACGCACGATCTCGAGAATTGCGATGCGATCATCGTTCCAGGAGGTTTCGCATACGGCGATTATCTTCGCACCGGAGCAATCGCGAAGTTTTCTCCGGTCATGGAATCGGTAGGCAAGTTTGCGACTGGTGGCGGACTGGTGCTGGGCATCTGCAATGGATTTCAAATCCTGTGCGAGGCAGGTTTGTTGCCGGGAGCTCTGATGCGGAATGTGGGTCTGAAGTACATCTGCAAGCCGGTGGACGTCCGGGTGGAAAATGCCGACACGCCATTCACCAACGCCTGCCGCGAGGGTGAGGTTCTAACCATTCCCATTGGACACATGGAAGGTAATTATTTCTGCGACCAGGCGACCCTGGACGAGTTGCGACGGGATCGCCGGGTAGTGCTTCGTTACGCTACACCGGCTGGGGAGATCACTGCTGACGCCAATCCAAACGGATCCCTGGACAGCATCGCTGGAATCTGCAATTCGGGCAGGAATGTGCTCGGGATGATGCCTCATCCCGAACGCCGCAGCGAGCCAGAGCTTGGTGGAACTGACGGGTTCAAGATTTTTGAATCCCTGGTAGGAGCGATGGCAGAAAAATAGATCGGTAGAATATCTACGCCAAAGCTGCGGCATGAACCTTCATACTTTTCAGACTTTGACAACCTTCGCTGGAAATTGTGTTTCTAACCAGGAGATTCCAGAAAAGCTCATGACGACAGAACCGCCTGTGATTACGCCGCGGGCGCAGTCCCAATATCGCATGCAGGAGGGCCGGAAGCCGTGGAGGCGGTTGAGCCGCGCCTACCTTTCCTTATCGCTCCTATTTTTGTTGATGGCGTTGCTGGATTTGCCGGCGGCGTCACAGGACATCCCGCGCATACAAGTTTTCGGGGGCTATTCGTATTTACGTTTTGACACCCGGTCTTTCGGTTTTGCCGGCGGATCGAATCTCAACGGATATAACCTGGCGCCAGCTTTCAATATCATTCATGGATTTGGCGTAGCCGGAGAACTGAGCGGGCAATATGGAAATCATCTAAATCTTCGGGATGTTGTGGTCGGACCTCAAATCCTATATCCGAGAAACAACCTGATTTTCTCGGCCCATGTTCTTTATGGTGACGCGAGAACTTTTGTAAGGACTGGGAACGGTGTGGGAAATACGGCGCATGTGCTGGTGGCCGGGGGCGGGGCTGATCTCAATATGTCCCCGCACTTCTCCATTCGTGTGCTACAGGTTGATTATCTGCGTTCGAGCTTATTTCATGGAACGCAGAACAACTTTCGAATTTCTACCGGACTGGTATACCGCTGGGGCACGATCAAGGAGAAGAAACACAAGCTGCCAGGAACTGGGAGACCGTAGAACGATTAACCGCCGGGTGTGCCTGCTGTTTCTGTAATAGAGGGTAATTGATGACGGCAATCAAACGGAAAGGTCTAGCCTGCCTGGTTCTTGCCAGTCTGGCGGTGCTCGCCGGTTGTACCACTTCGAAACATATCGCTTACGTCACGCTGGCGCAAGGGAACTCCATAGCTGCGTTCCGCATCGACGACCATTCCGGCAGCCTGACCAAAGTTGCGGGCTCACCATTCAACGCGGGGAATTCGCCAATTTCAATCGTTGTGCACCCATCCAACAAATTCGCTTACGCGGCTAATCAAACTGAAGATAACATTTCCCTGTTCACGATCGAAGAGAGTACGGGGGCGCTTACCGAGGTGGGTCCGCGCGCGGCCGCAGGCATTGCTCCGGTATTCCTGACCATGGATTCCGCGGGCAGCTTCCTGTTTGCCGCAAACCAGACGTCGAGCAGCATTTCGGTTTACTCGATCGATGCGAACAAGGGTACTCTGAGCGAAATTCCCGAATCGCCTGTGGTCACGGGAGCGAACCCGGTGGCGCTTGCGATAACTCCATCCGGGAAATTCCTGTACGTGGCGACGCCAAACCTGCAAAGTGTGTTTGGGTACTCGGTCAACTCCGGAGCATTAGCGGCGGTTCCGAACTCGCCAGTTCCAGTGGATGCCGGACCGGTTTCCCTGGCCGTAGACCCCGCCGGGCACTTTCTATATGTG
>CATPBY010000510.1 GCA_955652845.1 uncultured Terriglobales bacterium
GCTGGAGAAGATCAATGCACCCGCATGTATCGCAGCTTCGCACAACTTCGCCAAGGCTGGACCAAGAATCATATCCTGCTATTTCCATCAGCGATACGACTGGCGCTGATGCGGCTATCAGAATTTCTATTGATCGTGGGGAGTGCCGCCATAACCATTTCGTCAGCCATGCGCGGCCGGCCGGGAATCGCGGGAGCCGCCGGAATCCTCGCCGCTGTTTTGATTGTTCTTCTTCTACGGCGGATTCGCAAAGCGCATTTCTCCTGGGACGCAAACATTTTGTCTTTGATCGGACTTCCGTTATTTTCCTATCTTTTGTTTCGCTCAAGAATCTCTTACCAGAAGGGAACCGTGACCTGGAAAGGGCGCACTTATTCTTCGTCGCAGGAAAATGACACGTCGCAAACCCGATCGCGTGTTCCGCTGCAAAGTGCCGGTTTCACTCCGGCGTTAAATCATCCGTTGAAGCATCCAAGGAGCTCCGGGCTTTAGCCCCCAAGGTTCAAATGGTCTATCTCACGCGCAAAGCCGAATTCGCAGCATCGCACTATTACCACAATCCCGAGTTTACCGCGGAGGAAAACCGGCGTGTCTTCGGCAAATGCAATAATCCCAACGGGCACGGTCACAATTACACCCTGGAAGTCACGGTGAAAGGCGAAGTCGATCCGCGCTCCGGATTCGTGGTTGACCTCAGGCAGCTAAAGGAAGTGCTGAATCGCGAAGTGCTGGATGCGATGGACCATCGTTTCCTGAACAAAGAAGTCCCGGAATTCTACACTCGCATTCCGACCACGGAGAATCTCGCCATCACAATCTGGCAGCGGCTCGTGTCTAAACTGCCAAAAGCGAAATTGCATCGCGTTCGCGTATACGAAACCCCAGACTTATTTGTCGATTTCTACGGCGAAGCATGAAGGCTTACTTGACCCGGCGTTATATGTTCTCGGCTTCGCATCGCTTGCACAGCGGTGCCATGCCGGATGAAGAGAATGCCGTGATCTATGGCAAGTGCAACAATCCGTATGGGCACGGTCACAATTATGCGATCGAAGTTACGGTCAGCGGTCCGGTCGATGAGAGCACTGGAATGGTATGCAATCTGGCCGATCTCGACGGCTTCGTGCGGCACGCGGTCCTCGATCGCTTCGACCGGCAGAACCTGAACATGCTTGCCGAATTCGCTGCAATGGTCCCCACCACGGAAGCGCTGTCTGCGGTCATCTACGATATTTTGCAGCGCGGATTCAGCCACGCTCATCTGGAAAAGGTACGCATCGAAGAAACCATGATGAATTCATTTGAGTACGCAGGCGGCGCCGAGATGCGCCGCTAGCAGTCGCCAGGAACCACGTAGCGGCAGGTGTCCTCACCTGTCCCGTTCTAAAGGAAGAGCCGGGAATCATGAGGTCATCCGTGGACATCAGCTCCTTGACCAGCGCAAGCTTCGAAGACCTGGTTCAGGAGATACTCGTCCGGGTGGGTGAAGACCCACGGCGCGAAGGTTTACTCCGCACCCCTGATCGCGTGCATCGTGCCTTTGAGTTTCTGACCAAGGGCTACAAGGAAGATCCGGAAGCGATGCTCAAGAATGCCCTTTTCACCGTGACTTACGATGAGATGGTGATCGTCAAAGATATCGAGATGTTCAGTCTATGCGAGCATCACATGCTGCCTTTTTTTGGCAAAGTGCACGTGGCCTATATTCCCAAGGGGAAGGTGATCGGGCTGAGCAAGATCCCTCGGCTGATCGAAATCTTTTCCCGCCGGCTGCAGATCCAGGAGCGATTGACCACGCAGATTGCAGAGACCATCCAAAAAGCGATTGAGCCTCAGGGCGTGGGGGTGGTTATCGAAGCTCGCCACCTGTGCATGATGATGCGAGGCGTCGAAAAACAGCATTCGGCCGCGGTCACATCTTCGATGCTGGGATGTTTTCGCCAGGAGCAGGAAACACGGACAGAATTCTTATCTTTGATTCACAACCGCGCCAACGGGATTTAAGGGACTCAGCTGCCAACTCCCGCCTGCTTGTCGCCGATCTTCACCACGTCCCGTACCTGTACCGGCGTGGCCGTTCGGGAAACAACTTGATGAGCACAATCCCAGCGATGAACCCACCTACGTGCGCCCAGAAAGCGACGCCGCCGTTATTCTCACCCGCATAGGCAACAGAACTGGCTGCTCCACTCAGAAACTGGACTACAAACCAGTAGCCGAGCATCACCCAGGCCGGCACGTAAAAGAAGAGGAAAAGGAACCAGGTCAGCACCCGCGCCCGGGGATAAAGAAGAAAATATGCTCCCAGCACACCCGCAATAGCGCCGCTCGCACCCACCGTGGGCACCCGGGAATTGGGATTAAGCACGACCTGCGCCAATGCCGCGGCCACTCCGCTCATGATGTAAAACATCAGGTAATTGAAGTGGCCAAGGTAATCTTCGATATTGTCGCCGAAGATCCAGAGAAACCACATGTTGCCGATCACGTGCATCCACGATCCATGCAGAAACATGGAGGTAAACGCAGGCAGGAGGGCGGCAATCGGACCCAGTCGGCTGGCCCCGGAAAGAAGCCCCGTCACATGTGAGGGAATCATTCCAAACTGAAACAGCAGAGCCTTGAAGCTTTCGGGGTCAAGCGCTGACTCAAAAAAATAAATGAGCAGATTCAAAGCAATCAGAAAATAAGTCAGATACGGCGTGCTGAAGCGGGGTTGGTCGTCGCGGATAGGGATCATCGCTCTAAGGGGTATGGCGCGAAAGTTCTAGCGCGGGTTCGATGCCACGACGTACCTTGCTGGGCGTTAAGAAATTGCCGTCGCGCGGATTGACCTTAAGGCCAACCACGTCCACGATAGCAGAGAAGCGTTATGAATGGCGTTCTGATCGTCGACAAACCGGCCGGCCTGACCTCACACGACGTCGTCAACCGCGTGCGCCATATTCTCCACGAGAAGGCTGTCGGCCATCTGGGAACTCTCGACCCACTCGCCACCGGAGTGCTGCCCCTGGTTCTCGGCAATCTGACCCGGCTGGCGCAGTTTTATGCGGCCTCGGAAAAAACCTATGATGGGGTGATCCGCTTCGGGTTCGCCACCGACACCTATGATGCGGAGGGTCAACCCACAACTCTGCCGCAGGCAGTTAAAGTATCACTTGAAGATATGCGCGAGTTGGCGATTCGCTTCACCGGGCAGATCGAGCAGATGCCGCCACCTTTTTCGGCCAAGAAAATCCAAGGCGTACCTGCCTACAAACTCGCCCGCAGAAACAAAGAGGTTCGGCTAAACCCGCTACAGGTTGACATCAAGGAGTTTGAAATCCTGGGAGTTGATGGCGACCGCGTCCGCTTTCGTGCCCGCGTCGGTTCTGGGACCTATATTCGGTCGGTTGCCCACGATATGGGAAAGCAGGTAGGCTGCGGCGCTCATCTCGAAGCCTTGCGGCGGACAGCACTCGCCGAGTTCACAGTTGGCTCGGCGCACACTCTTGAACAATGCATTGCAGCCGCGAAATCCGGCGAATCCGAGAATTTGTTCATTCATCCGCGCGAATTGCTGCCAAAGTATCCATGCGTGACAGTCAATGACGAAATGGCCGCCCGAATCTACAGCGGCCGGGCTGTGAACTTACTTGAGCTGTCCCGGGCACGTCACGTAAAGGTGTTTGCCGGGCAAAGGGAACTCATTGCAATTGCCACCAGGATCGCAGGGACGTTATTTCATCCCAAGATCATGCTGGCAGCGACGGCGCAGCTGCAGAAGCGTAGGTAGGTTTCGGATTGGTAATGTCCGATAAGAAGTATTATGTAAAGTTGAGGAGGTCTTTACCCAATTAAAGCGTTTCGCCCCCAATGCCGATAGGAGGGTTTGAGGAACAGTGATGACCGACCTGGCACTAATGGTACCGCCGCGGATCTATCCCTACACCCGCCGATGGCCCCGCTATAGAGTTGACGTTCCCATCCGGGTGATTGTCTGCCGGGCGAGAAAGGCTTCCATATTTGATGGTCGAGGGACTTCCCTGAGCGAGGGTGGAATGGCGCTGTTTGCCGGCGCCGAGCTGAATCTTGGGGATGAAGTGGCGGTTGAATTCACCCCGCCGTTCTCCGCGCCGCCCATCAGGGTTGACGCCAGAATCTGCAACCGCATGGGTTACACCTACGGGGTTGAATTTCTTATGGACAGCAGCACCCAGAAACAGGAGGCGGCTCAACTCCGCGGCCATTTATCGAGCCTAACCGGCATGGCCATACTTTAAGAGAGTACAATCGGGGAGTCCAACCGGGCGAGCGGCGGCGTTTACATTTTGTATCTTCCCAAATCCTCGTCGTTTAAACCTTCCAGCCACTTGCGCAGTTCATCGCTGGAGACCCGATCGGACATATTGGCCGCCAGTTTCGTGTTCTTCAAGACTTCATCTTCCACGAAAATCGGACAGTCCACCCGCAATGCCAAGGCTAGAGCGTCCGAGGGGCGGGAATCGATACTGATGATTCTTCCTTCGCGTTCCATCCAGATCACCGCATAAAAAGTGTCTTCGCGCAGTTCGGTTACCACAACTTTGTGGACCTGCGTGTCCAGCCCCACCAGAAGATTTTTGATCAGGTCGTGGGTCATGGGTCGGGGAGTGCTGACTTTCTCAATCTCAAGGGCAATGGCGTTAGCCTCGTAAACCCCCACCCAGATCGGCAGAACCGTATCACTGGCCGCATCTTTGAGGATCACGATGGGCGTGCTGCTGACCGGGTCCATCATCAACCCGCGAATTTTCATTTCTACTTCCATCGTGTCCCCCGAGGTCCGGGAAATTTCAGATTCGCCAAAAAGGTAAAGTCTGTAAGA
>CATPBY010000511.1 GCA_955652845.1 uncultured Terriglobales bacterium
TCAATGGCATCGCGTACCGGTTTGGGATGGGAGGCCAGAAAAAATCCCGCCATGTGAATGAGGTCGGGCGCCAGACTAAAATTCGCACGAACTTCTTCCCAACTCAGAGAAGCGGCTGAACTCTGGTTGCTGGCAAGCACCTGTGCGCTGCGCAGCGCCGATGCCAGTGCCGCCGCTCCGATCACCTGTCCTGATCGCACCAGGAAATCTCTGCGATACATAGATCCTCCGGGGAAAGCACACAATATTACGCGGCAAGGAATACGATCATCAACCCACAATAAGGGAAAGTTCACCGGGCTGGTTGGTCGACATGACGTTGTAATGCGATGATTTCGCATCGTAGCGAGACAAATATTTGCGCCTTTCCTCGGGCACAACCGCAGTTTCGTAGTCGGGCCCGGCGAAAGCGCGGATGGCATCCAGAGAATCCCAAAGAATCATGGTAATGAACTCCACTTCGTCTCCGCCATCTCGCCGAAGCAGATAGCTTCCCCGGTAACCCTTCACTTTGCTGAGCCCCGGTAGAAGTTCCGGTTTCAACATGGACTCGTAGGCATCGGCGTGCTCAGCTTTGGTATAGCCGCGCCAGATTCTTGCAATCACAGCACCCTCCTCAGAATAATCTTGCGCATCCGAAGCATTGTATCGCTGAAGAGTCACAAGCGAGCGCGAAAGCTCAAGGCGTGCGTTGGCCGTGAAGTAGTATCATTAAAGAACATATTTTCTTTACCGATGGATGTTCTATGCGATTGCTGGATCCTAACCTCGCTCTCGTAGGCCTTCTCACGATCGGATGCCTTAGCTGTTCCACCCAGCCCAGTCCAAACGAGCTCAAGGAAAAGACTGCCGAAGCGACAGCTACGATCAAGCGCGACGCCAGGGCAGTGGCGGAAGGCGTGCGCGAAGGCTGGAGCCGCGACCACCCTCTCGATTTAAACAGCGCCACCAAAGAACAGTTGCTCGCACTTCCGAGCCTGCAGCCGGCACAAGCCGACAGGATCATCGCTGGTCGACCCTATACTGATCCCCATCAGCTCGTTACGCGGCGCATCTTGTCCCAGAGAGACTTCGACAAAATTGCTGACCGCCTGACCGCGAAGCCTCTCACATAACGCCTTTAACCACAGATAAAAGAACTCCAACATAAACCCTTAAACTCCAAAGGATAATTAAGCTCACAAAGGCACAAAGCGCTTGGTGCAGAATCCTTCGTGTACCTTTGTGTCCTTTTTGATTATAGATTCTTGAAAGGCTTGCTTCGTCATCCCGAGCGAAGCCGCTTTTCAGGCGGAGAGAGGGATCTAGCGCGGATCATCACCGCACCCGGAGTGGTGCAAGATCTGATTTCCTCTCCACGATACGATGGGCCAAGCCACACGCAGGATCCCTCGCGTAGCTCGGGATGACGCAGAACAAATTGGATGGTTTTCGCTGACCAACTCTGATCTTGTCAGTTACCAATTAAGGGCTAACTGAGGTTTGACGTCTGTTGGGGGTTCCCTGACCAACTTTTACCTTGCCAGTTATCAATTAACCGCTTGTCGGCCGCCAGCCCTTGCAGGCTTTTGTCTCTTCCGGCACTTTGAATGGCAAGTAACCTTTGAATCAATTCGGTAAAGTCTTCCACGAAATCCCCCAACAAAATAGACGTCAGGCCAATATCGGCAATATTTCTGCCGCTCCCAGGGTTGGCTGTATCAGTTTTTAAAGCCTGACGATCTTCATCGGCAATCGGGTGAATACTGTAGTAGGCGGCTTGCACGGGGAAGGCGATCAGTAGCCTTTCTTCTTATCGACGACGGCCAACAGGGCTTCCCCCCTGATGTAACGGCGTAGATTTTCCGAAATGAGCAAGTAGTGCCGCTCCCACAGTTTATCGGTTAGGGCTGCGGTGTGCGGGGTGATAATAAGATTTTCCAGATTCCATAGAGGCGAATCTTTGGGAAGCGGTTCTTCGCTAAAGACATCCAAGGCGGCTCCGCCAATATTCATCTTGCCCAAAGCGGCGGCGAGAGCCGCCTCGTCGACCAGCGGGCCTCGGCCGACGTTGATCAGGCAGGCGTCGGGTTTCATCTGTGCCAACCGGCTCGCGTCAATTACCGCGGTGGTGAAGGGGGTGAGCGGCAGCGCGAGCACAACAAAGTCGGACCTGGCCAGCAGCGACCGGAGTTGGGATGGAGCAAACACTTCTTCGACCGCTTCAGCTCTTCCCTTCTCAGGATATTCCCGCACCGCGATCACACGCATGCCCAGTGCGGCGGCGCGTTTTGCGACTTCCCGCCCAATGCTGCCTAATCCCACCAGGCCGAGCGTGGCGCCGGCAACTTCGCGAGGACGCGGCTGGGAATCCCACATAGCCTGCTGACCCCACAGGTGATCTTTCTGCAGGCGAACCGCTTGCGGTAATCTCTTCGCCAACGCAAAAACTAGTGCGATGACGTGTTCAGCGACAACCGGACCGTGGATTTCACGCGAATTCGTAAGCACGACGTCGCTATTGACCAGTTCGGGGAACATCAACTGATGGACAGCTGCGGCGGGAGAATGAATCCAGCGCACCCGTTTCGCAGCTTTGAACTGCTCGGGACGCAGCGACCACGTAATCACTACTTCAGCATCTCCAATGTAATTCTCGATACCTTCGTAGCTGGATATGTGGACGACTTCAATGCCCGGAAAATCCTCCCTCAGCTTATGCGAAAACCAGGACGGAGCGTTCCACAAATCGAAAGAATGCCGGAGCACAATGAGAAGCTTCATGTCAGGAGGATTTGATTAGCCGTTCTTGAGCGCAATCCGAA
>CATPBY010000512.1 GCA_955652845.1 uncultured Terriglobales bacterium
GCCTCCTTCATCTGTTGCAGTGAGACGAGCATGGAGTTCCTTGAGACCCGGCGCACGATAGGATTTACCATCCAGCGTACCGCAAAGGGAATGTCGCGACTCAAGGCAATCGCCTCGACCTCCACATAGGTTCCGCCGTCTCTTTGCTCAAACCTGGCGACACTGTACAGGCGCCAGACGTAGCCGCTGCCATGATCCGGTGGAAGCTCCTGCTCGTCCGGGCCGTCGTGATGCCGGATCTCTTGCACCCGCGTGGTGTGCGCGATGCTGTACCATCGCCGGTCGTCGATTCTGAAATAGCAGGTTTCGTATTCCATATCCAGCGCTGTTTCGGCTACGACCTCTTTATTCACTACGCGCATGGAATACTTTTCACAGGGCCCGTAGCTGCTGAGCAACTTGGAAGCAACAACCGTTGGCTTGTAATACTCCTTGTAGTTGCTGTAATTACGCGCGGCGGACAAAACGTCTTTGATAGTGGCGTTCGGAAGAAAGGCCGCGCCCACCCAATCGTGGATCAACCCTGAGTCCACCGGTTTTGGGTTTTGCTTTCCGACGGACGAGACCAGAATCTCACCACCGCGGACACGCTCAAGGCGCTCGGGCTTCTGGTCGACCCAGAGAAATGGTTTTTGGGAGGTCATCTGGGGACGGGCAGCATCGAGGTACGCGTTCCAATAGACCAAAGTGTATTCCCTCAATTCAGCCCCTTGGGAGAGCGTGGGCGCGACGAGAGAGCCCAAATATACGAGCATGACAGTAAGGGCCCGGAGTGTGCGGAAGCTGTAACGACTGCCAAAGCTCGTCTGTCTTGCTGAGGTCCTTTTCATAGTTGACCACCTCTTGTTCTTCGCGCAAGCGATCGATCTGAACGACAGAATCTCCAACTTGCGGACTTCAATGTGAGGAGCACGGCAGATGCCAAGGCGCGACCAACGTAAGTAGCTGAAAAATCAGCGCATTGACGAACCGAGGCTGGACCGTCTATCCAAACGGTGTGCCGTAGATGGGCAGCGGTGACTTTCTGCCCACATTTGGTCACGTCTTCGGGAGGCGCCGCATCGCCCTCTAGAGAGGCAGGGTCCCGTCTGGCCGACGGGATTCATGCAGGTGACCGCCACGTAACCTGTGCCAAGTTCTGCTCGACAACATCGAGACCAGGAACTTGGTGCAAGGCACGCTATTCTGAAAACGCTCGTGGAGCAGTGAAAGCTATGACCCACTACTACATCTCTCCATCGGCACTGGACAATAATGTAGTCGGGATTCAGTTCTGCACCGATGAAGTGACGGCCTAACTCATGGCGACCATGCGAGCGGTTCCCGCTCCGAGGAAGGGTTCCGGGGCAGTCCAGGGCAGCCTCTCTTGAGGGCTCATTAGAGGGGACTCAGGCGGCAGTGTTCTCCTCAGATTGAAAGAAGTGCATGTGCCGTTCAATCGCGTGGGCGGCGATCAGCAGACTGAACCGCACCGCGTCCTTACACTGGTTACAATGGGGAAACTGCTCCCCTGAGATACAGGTCACCTCGTGGTCATGATGATGGCCGCGTGAATCGGCGGCGCTCCAAACAATCCGTCCTCCTCGACGTCCCATCCCGCACGTTTCAGCAGCGCAGTCCGCGCCGCGGCTAAGGCTGAGAAGTTTGCCATCGTCGTGCCAGTAACAAATCCCGCTCCCGATCCGGACGGCAGACCCAGCACGTCCACGATCCACCCCTCGACTATTTCTTCTAACTTCGCCGCCACTGGAGACATCACTTGCATCGACGCATTCTGGTCCCACGCTCCCGCCAGCCAGTTGGCCACCAGTGCCGCAGGCAGCGAGCCACCGATGACGAATCCGAAATAGCGGCCTCCCGGCCGGCGGTAGCGGTAGGCATATGAACAGCCATTGCATGCGCCTACCGAGGTATGATCTCGGCCAAATCCCACTCAATTCGATCCACTTCTTCACGAATCACCCGGATCGCTTGATGATTGCTCGGATATGGCACGGGTGTGATTGCTTCTATCGCGCGACGGATCTTGTAGTTGCGATCCCGAATCAAGGCGATTCTCGCGGAGGTCTCCATTCGGTATTGGTAAATCCTTCTTGCCAGTTTCGTGGTCATCCAAGCGAACGCTAGCCCGAACAACATCTCGATTGGGAGACGATCTGTTGCTCCATCGAAATCGAGGAACGCGAATCGGTACACGGCTTCGCCAAGACCTAATGAAGCAAATACCACGCCCATCCCAATCAGTTTAAGAGTCAACCGGTCATTGGATCGAAGTGCCACAGACGATTGCTCACTGCCACAGTTTTGCGTGAATGCCATTGCCCCCCCAAATGTGATGTGAGATAGCCGAGAGTGTGCTATTTCAGGCCGAATGGTTCTGATTGTAAGCGACTTGTCAGCGGCGGCCCGTCCGTTGAAAGAATTTTAGGTTGTTGACCGCGAACCTGACCACGCCAGAGGCCTCGGGTGGCGGAATATTCTCGATCTTTGCTACCTCGGGAAAGCCGTGGCCTACCACATCACCAACCCGCAGGTGACGCTCGTAAGCCTTGTACATGCTTTCGAAGATTGGCTCCCACGAAGTTGACAGAGCGTATTGGCGGGCCGCAGTGCGCATCGATGGAAGCAAGTCGGGTCGGGTAAGCAAAAACGCCACCGCTCCGACGAACTCATCGAAGTTGTTAGCGATGTATCCGGTCTTGTCAGAGTGTACTGTGTATTTTGGTCCTCCTCGTGCGGTCACGACGGCGGGAACTCCCGACGCGAGCGCCTCCAGAACTACGAGGCCAAAGGTGTCGGTTTCAGACGGAAAGGCCAAGACATCCATGTTTGCGAAGGCACGCGATAGATCCTTGCCCGTGAGCACCCCTGTAAATTCAGCCTGGAGCATGTTTTCTCGGAGCCATCTCTTTTCCGCACCTTGACCAACCACCACGATCCGGAAATCCCGGTGGCCTAGCGCTAGGAGGGCCCGCTCAAGCCGCGCAAGCCACCGCACATTTTTCTCCACGGTCAGCCGGCCCACATAGCCGATGGTGAACGCCCCTCCCTGTCGGTCGCGGAACTCTGGGCTGAAACCTGTTGTGTCCACACTGTGCGGCATCAAGAAGCAAGGCTTGCCGGTGGTCGCTTCCAGCAGCGTGACCATTTCCGGATTGGGGGCGAACAGCACTCGGGGTATCTCGTAAAAACGCGCCGTGGCGCGGAAACTCCAGCGTTCAACCCGGTCGAGCAATGGACACGACCAAGCCTTCGGCAAGCCCGATAATGCCGGAGAGACGCGACTCCGGGCGTATTGATGCAGATTGGTTTGCCAGGAGGCCGCTAAAGGGACCCCCAATCGATGAGCCAGCATCGCGCCAAGCGTGCCCACGTCGCTTGGACCGGTGATCTGCACCACATGCGGATCGAAGTCCCGCACCAGGCGTGCTACTTCGCGATAGTGCCTCAAGAACAAGAGGTCGTACTGGTGCGCTCCATCGAGGGGAAAGCTCACTGCACTGCGGCGAACTTGAATTCTGGTGACCGAACCCGAGGTCACGACTTCGTTCCGGGGGCCTGCGTGAATGACTAGCAACGGGAGTCCGCGCTGCCTAGCGAAGACTTCGAAGCGGCGGCTCGTGTTAGCGACCCCGTCGACTTCGTGGTAGGCATCCGGAAAAAAAGCCACCCTCAACGTCTCGTTTTTCACAAGGTCGTCTCGTATGCAATGTCCGAGGAGCGCCACAAACCTGCCTGGTCTCGAAGAACATGGGTCAGCGCCTGGCGCACGGCCGCGTTCTCTAATAGGCGGATAGCGGAAAAAATTCGTTCGAGAAATGATGGAGGGGTATCCCAAAAGGCAGAAACCGGCCGATCC
>CATPBY010000513.1 GCA_955652845.1 uncultured Terriglobales bacterium
ACGCCAGGCTATTTACTCTACGCTTCGTGGGGCGTTGCTCGTAACGTTCAAATGCTCCGTCAATGCCGCGTAGCACAGCTTCCAGCGGGACGCCCGCGTCTTTCCAAGTCTCGATAAGCGCCCAGTCCAAGGTAGAAAGCAGCAGCATTCCGCCACGGCGACGCTGAAAGTGTTCCTCGATTTCAGTGAAGTAATTGAAGTAGTTTTGCACGGGCCATCAGCGGGAACGAGATTTGCCGCCCGGCCACGGCATGGAAGGAGGCGGCGGGGAAGGAGGGGCGGCGATGCGATGAGCTTTCATCTGCCCGCCTCTTGCCGCCGCATTGCGCTCCCATATAATGCGCAGCCCTTCGAGCGTAAGGAAGTCATCGACGTGCTTGATATACTTCGATCCGGTACCGATCAGAGCTGCCAATCCTCCTGTCGCGATAACTCTGGTTTCTCCTCCCAGTTCATCGAGCAAGCGCTCCAGAATGCCGTCGACCAGCCCGAGGTAGCCGTAATAAAGGCCGGATTGCAGACTTCCCACGGTCGTGGTTCCAATCACTCGCCCCGGTTTACGAATATCCACGCGCGGAAGCCGGGCAGTTTTCTCGAACAATGCATCAGCGGAGATTCCAATTCCCGGACAAATCACCCCACCCTGATATTCGCCTTTCGCCGACACGCAATCGAACGTGGTAGCCGTGCCAAAATCCACCACCACGCAGGGGCCGCCATATTTATCAAACGCCGCCACTGAGTTCACGATACGATCAGCGCCGACCTCCGCGGGATTCTCATAGAGCACGGGTACGCCGGTCTTAACTCCTGGCTCAATGAATAGAGGCTTGGTGTTGAAGTAGCGTTCGCAAACCTCGCGCAGGGTGGAGTCCAGCGGCGGTACCACCGATGAAATCACAATGCCGTGAATGCCCTTCACCTCAATCTTGTCCATAGCAAACAGGTTACGGAAAAGCACCCCGTATTCGTCAACCGTCTGGGTTGCGATCGTGGCTACCCGCCAGTTCGCCATCAGCAGGCCGTAGTGCTGCGAGTCCTCTCCGGTTGCGTGGTCTTTAGCAACTTTGGCGAAGACTCCGAGCACCGTATTAGTATTGCCCACATCGAGAACAAGCAGCATAGTTAATGCTCGGAAGTGACAGACCCTGGAGAAGGATCCCGTCCGCCTCTGTAAGAGCGCGGACGCTCGCGCCTGCATTTATTTGACCCTGACGGTTCCGCTGAGGACCGTGCGTACGCCTCGCTCCGTAATGACCTTTAAGAACCCACGCGAGTCAAGCCCCCCGGTGACACCTTCGAAACCGCCGTCCTCCGCTATCGAGACCTGTTTCCCGCGCACGGACGAAGATCTTTCCTGAAAGCGACGCAGGATCGTGTCATGCGCACCGGGCTCCTCTAATAAATCCCGTTATTCCTTGTCGAGCGATTTTAGCAAAGCCGCACACAGTTCCACTCGCGACCATTCCGTTCCTGTTGCCAGCCGCAACGAAATTGCCGTCTCTTGCAGTTCTGCGGGGAAAGTTACCTGGTTCACATTGATTCCAATTCCCACCACGATATATCGAACACGAGTGGCCTCAGCATTCATTTCGGTCAGGATGCCACAGAACTTCCTGCCATCAATCAACAGATCATTGGGCCACTTCAGGTCGACGTCGACTCGGTCGTCGATTGATTGAACCGCCGCTTGCACTGCCAGCCCGGCGCCCAGGGAAAGTATCAGCGCCTCGGAAGGCGGCAGCTGCGGGCGTAGAACTACCGAGCAATAGATGCCCAACGATTGCGCCGAATGCCACTGATTTGCGCTCCGCCCTCGTCCCGCGGTTTGCTGCTCGGTCAGGAAAACGCTGCCCTGCGGCGCACCTGTACTCGCGGCTTCCATGGCCGCGCTGTTGGTAGAGCCAATTTTGTAGTAGTGATGAATGTGCTGGCCGAAAATCGTTCCCTTAGTCAGAGGCGCCAGCATGTCGGGCAAAAGCAAATCAGGGACGCAAGTCAGCCCATAACCCGTCGCTGGATGACCCGAAATCTCCACGCCCAGAGTGCGCAACTGCTGCACCAAACGCCAAACTTCAGAGCGGGTCGTGCCAATTTCATCAGCGATCTTGGTCCCACTCACCACCACGGTGGCGTTATCCATCAGCAACCGCACGATCCGTCCCAGGCGGAGATCCGTCTTCTGCGCCGTGGGCGCCGGTGCTCCCGCACGCAACCGCCGCCGCTTTGGAGAAGCTTTCGTGATGCGGGAATTATGCGGTAGAGTGGATGGAAAGAACAAATCTGGGTGTCAGACCCTTCGCTACAGGATGCAGAGATCTTAAAAGCTGAAAGCTGGCTTCAAACCACCGCGGCCCGCAGGCTCATATCCACCGCGGTCGCCGAATGTGTCAGCGCGCCGACTGAAATAAAATCCACTCCGGTTTCCGCATACGCGCGGATATTTTCCAGCGTGATGCCTCCGGAGCACTCCACCGGAATGGGCCGCTCAAATTTCGCGCAACGGTCCACGGCCCGCTTCACATCCTCAACCGACATGTTGTCCAGCAGGACAACCTCAGCGCCGTTGGCTACCGCTTCCTCCAGCTCCGTCAGCGTTCGGACTTCGATTTCGATCGGCTGTAAGCCGCGCCGGTTGCGGTGAGCCCGTGCCAGGGTTGGAGCGATTCCTCCGGCAAGGGCGATGTGGTTATTTTTGATCAGGACCCCGTCAGAGAGATCGAGACGATGGTTTTGTCCGCCGCCGCAACGCACCGCGTACTTGTCCAGGATACGCAATCCAGGTATGGTTTTCCGCGTATCCAAAATCCGCGCCTTGGTGCCTGAAACCGCATCCACGAACTTGCGGGTGACGGTCGCGATCCCGCTCAGCCGCTGCAGGAAATTCAGAATCACTCGCTCGCAGGAAAGAATCACGCGCGCGTTATGCCGGATTACGGCTACCGCCTGCCCCCGGTGCAGGCGCACGCCATCGAAAATTTCAGGATGACTGGTGACTTCATAGTGAGAAACTACGGCCGCATCCAGCATGGCGTACACATCCAGAATGCGCGAAACACAACCCACTCCCGCCAGCACACAATCCTGCTTGGCAATAATCGTTCCCGCCGCGCGCTGATTGGCCTCAATGCATACAGAACTGGTTGAATCGCTGGTGGCGCGGTCCTCCAGCAGCGCGTTCTCCAGAATCGCGGTAATGCGCCGGCTGTTCCAGTCCATAGGGTTTTTTCTGTTTTTACTGAGAACCGGTCACTGAGAAGGGAGAACTGATTCAGTTTAATTCGTCCAGCTTACTCTGCGTTTTCTCCCGTAGCACCGCCAGTTCTTGTGCTCGTTTTCTCATCCCTTCCACTACACTGGCCGGCGCTTTTGCCAGAAACTGCTCATTGCTCAGCTGACGCTGGCCGTTGCCAATCTCTTTTTCAATCTGTTCAAATTCTTTTTTCAGGCGCTCGCGCTCGGCGCCGAGATCCAACTTCTTTTCATAGACCACGTGGACATCGAATCGCGAAGTACTCCGGGCTCCCGCCAGCTTCGCCAGCGAGTTTTCAGTAAACCTGACACTCTCTACGTTAGCCAGGCGCTCAATGGCCCCACCATTCGCTTCGAACAGGGACCTTACATCGGCCTCCTGCGTGTAAATCTCGATCGGCACCTTCTGCTTCTGCTCGACTTTCAATTCGGCTCTGGTATTTCGCACACTCACAATCAGGTCCTGCAGAATCGCCATGTCTGTCTCCGCTGCCAGATCGAAATACTTCTCGTCCGCTTGCGGATACGCCGCCAGTGCGATGGACTTGAAGGGCGGTTTGCCGGCATAGATGGCGTGCCAGATTTCCTCGGAGATAAAGGGCATGACCGGATGCAAAAGCCGCAGCGACGCTTCAAACAGATTCACCAGATTACCGCAAGCGCGGCCGGCTGATTTCGAATCACTCCCGTCAGCCAGACGCGGCTTGATCAACTCGATGTACCAGTCGCAGAAGTCCCCCCAGAAGAAATCGTAAATCCGGTTTGCGGCCTCGTGAAACCGATAGGTTTTCCAGGCTTCGTTAACATCCTCGGTCACCCGATGGAAGCGCGAACGAATCCAGCGGTCTTCAAGACTGGATGCTTCGAAGGCGCTAATACTCCCTTGCGGCGTGGCGCGGACGCCCTCGCCTGCAACCGCCCCGGTCTGCGCCATTC
>CATPBY010000514.1 GCA_955652845.1 uncultured Terriglobales bacterium
AAAAGTCACAGCCTTCGTCAATGTTTCTTTGCCCCGGGATTTCGGATGGCCGCTTCCGGAGCAGGTTGATTTGGCCTCATCGCGCGGCACATTTTTGGCCGAGAAGAATGAATTCCAAGGGACTCAGGAGTGGTCAGAGTGAAAGAACACTGGGATCGAGCACAAGTTTTCGCAGAGCAATGGAATGCTGAAGAAGTTTTGCGCTGGGCGTTTTTCACTTATGGAAAGCGCATGGCAATGGCCTCCGGGTTTGGCGTGGAAGGCATGGCGCTGATTGATATTGCTTCGCGTGTCCTGCCTGACCTGAAGGTGTTTACGCTGGATACCGAATTTCTCTTTTCCGAAACCTACGATCTCATTGATCGGGTCGAGAAACGTTATGGCATAAAAGTGGAGCGGATTTATTCAACTCTGCCTCCGGAGGCGCAGGAGCGGATCCACGGACCAGCCCTGTGGACGATCGACCCTGAGAAGTGTTGCAGCCTTCGAAAGATTGGACCTCTCCGGCAGAAGCTTTCGGAGCTGCGGGCATGGATCACTGCGATCCGCAGGGACCAGACCTCTGCCCGATCCAGCGCAGGCAAAGTGGAATGGGATGCAAAATTTGAACTGGTGAAGATCAATCCCATTGCGGATTGGACAAACGAGATGGTGTGGAACTACGTGCGCAAACATAATGTTCCGTATAACCCCCTGCACGACCGCAATTACCCGAGTATCGGATGCACCCACTGCACGCGACCGGTTCAACCCGGAGAAGACATGCGGGCCGGGCGGTGGTCTGGGTCCCAGAAGACCGAGTGCGGCTTGCACATAGGCTCCGCCGTCGGGCCACTGGTGCGTATCGAAGGCCAGGTAAGTTGTGAAGAATGAAAAAGGGAACGAGACACTACTTCTTTAGATTTTGGCGACAATCTAAATCCGGCCGAAGCCCAAAAATCAAATTCCCATCTAGTTTGTGGCGCTGAGAAAGGTCCTCAGGGCGCTTTGCAACTGAACATCCATAACCTCACCAAACTGGGCAAGATCGTGTAGTAGCAAATGGGTATCCAATTCATTGAAGTGCTTCTCGGCTAACACGCTCATGCATCGGCGAATCAGGTTGTAGTCTTCAACCAAGGCAGTGGGCGTATATTTTTGGGTTCGCCGGACGCGCCCGTGCTGTTCCGCAGTCTTCATGGGTGTAGTGGGAATCTCCCGCAGACTGAGCTTCATCATTTTCAACGCCTCATCCACCAGAGGCACCACTGGAAAGGCTCTTTTTCGCGGCGATAACCTGATATGGCGGAAATGCGGATGAGACTGGCTCTGCCGCAACCACTCCTGCCGGAACCAGGTACGATTCTTTTTTACGAACGACTTCAGCCGTTTGTTGCCAGATGGTCTATGATCTCCAATTGTGACGGAAGCGTCGCCGGCGCGGCCAAGCTTCCGGCTGATTTCGCGAACCTCCTGGCGCAAGGCATTTTCCACCTGACTGGATCTTCTTTCGCCGCGAGCCACCCGGCTCACATAAGAGGGATCTACGCCAAGGTTCTTTGCGATCCTCATGTAGAGGCCGCGATACAAGGCCTGTGGCAATAAAGTTTCGGAGCCTCGATTTATGTTACGATTGTCACTAAGCATGACGACTTTCACGAATCTGGCAAAGTTGATGCCACTAACCACAACGTTTTATCAATCGAGTTAAGTGTAGCAGTTTATGGGCAAAACACGAAATAGCGCTAAGCCGGAATGGGCGGCACGTATCACAGCGCTTCGGCGCAGGCTGGGAACCAGCCAGTCTGACCTGGGCAAACGGCTGAATGCCTCGGCCATGGCCGTGTCACGCTGGGAGCGCGGAACTCAGGAGCCTCCAGCAAATGTCTACATTCAACTGGGAAACCTTACCGGTGACCCGGAATGCTGGTATTTCTGGGGCCGCGCTGGTCTGCGCAGCGACGATTTTATGCGTGTGCTTCCGGCGATGCGTACCCGCCTTCGCAACGAACGCCTGCCCAACCTGCAGGTAGTGCAGGCCGGAGGGCATCGCATACCGAGCAGAAAGAAGACCCAGCTTGTAGCGATTCCGGTATTGCCGGTAGTGGCAGCAACCCACGGGGGAAAGGGGGACCCTGCTGCCGTATTGGACCAGGCACGTCCGGAGACAATGCTGGCGGCACCGGGTCACTGGTGCCCGAATCCGGCTTATACAAGTTGCCTGCGGGTTCGCGGGCGTTCCATGATGCCGGTGCTCCACGACGGTTACATTGTGGTGTTGGATACGTCTCAGACTAACCGCCAGAAATTGTATGGCCACATAATCGTCGCATCGCAGAAGGAACAGGGGCTGGTCGTCTCCAGATTGCAGCGCTTTGACGGAACTGAAGTCCTGGTCCCAGAAAACCGGGAATACGATTCGCTGCCTCTTTCTACCTCCGGCTTCCGTATCGTAGGAAAAATCCTGTGGTGGATTGGGCGCGCAAATTAAGAACTCACAGCCATGTTGAGTTGTTTCTACTAGGTCCGCTTTGCGTCTTTTAATCGCATTCCATTTTTAAGACTTTTCGCTTCCCATATAAACTGGCCGGATTGACATCCCAACCCGCCGGTTCTATTGTTCGCACCGACAAATATGAATATCGTGAAAGCGACTCGGCGTTTCGAGGAGTGGCTTGGTCAGCATCTGACGCTGGTGAAGCCTGATCTTCGCCTGAAGCATCAGCACATGGCGGCATCGCCATTTCCTTTCCTGCGCGCGACTTTCTACCGGTGGATACAAATTTGGCCGGAAGTATGCCCCGAATTGTCGAGAGCGCCGCGAGTGCTCGCGGTAGGCGATCTCCATGTGGAAAACTTCGGCACCTGGAGAGACATTGAAGGGCGATTAGTGTGGGGTGTCAACGACTTCGACGAAGCGGCCAACTTGTCTTACGCCAATGATCTGGTGCGGCTGGCGACCAGCGCAATCATCGCCGTTGACGAGGGCCATCTAAGCCTGAAGGCAAAGGTGGGATGCACCGCCATTCTGGATGGCTACAGGCAGTCTCTTGAACAACATGGCTGCCCGTTTGTGCTCGCCGAAAAAAATCAATGGCTGCGCGAGGCCGCGACCGGTGAGTTGCGCGTACATTTTTGGGAAAGGATGGACAGCCTGCCGGTGGTGCGGGCGCACATTCCTTCCAGCGCGCGAGAAGCGATTGAACACTTTCTTCCTGAGCCAGGACTCACCTATCGGACAGTGAAACGCGTGGCTGGGCTGGGCAGTCTGGGGCATGTCCGGCTGGTCGCCATTGCAGAATGCCACGGCAGCAAAATCGCACGTGAGGCCAAGGCCATGAGGCCCTCCGCCGTTTACTGGGAGAGAGAGGTCGATGAGCCCGCGGATATTCAATATCAGGTCATCATCACCCATGCGGTGCGTTGTCCCGACCCATTCGCGCAGATGCGTGGCCACTGGATTGTCCGGCGCCTGGCGCCATACTGCTCTCGGATTGAGCTGAATCTGCTTGCGTCCAATCGTGATGAACTTCGATTGCTTTTCGCCATGGGATGGGAAACCGCGAATATCCATCTGGGCAGCGGCAACGCTCCCAAGGAAATCCGGCGCCACCTGGGAACGCTTAAGGCCGACTGGCTATTGTCTGCCGCCCGCAAAATGGAAAAAGCTGTGAATGAAGACTTCCGTGCCTGGAAAAAATCAGGCGAAGCCGAACGCTAGCTTTCCTCTGATTCTTAAATTCCGTGCAGTATGCCGTAAAGTATTTCCTCTTCACGCTCTGGCCCGTTCTCGCTCTCATCCGTTTCGCGTCGCAGGGCACACAAGAGCGCGTCAAGGATGGTTCGGAGCGACTGCGGACTCTCAAAGAGCACGCGCTCCATGCTCTCGCGATGCACCGCCAATTCGCTTATCAAATGTGCGTCCGCGGTATCAACCTCCCGGCTGGTCCATACGTCGCCGATGCGTGCAATTGTGCCTGGTGTAAAGGTCGTTCGGGCAAAAGGATACCCAAGGCTGCCCGTGGCCATCCAATGAACCACCAACTCCTCTACGTGGGCGGCGCTACAGGCGCGCTGAATGCCCTCGTGGGCCGCCAGCCGGTCATTCCACTGCAAAACCTTTAGCTTGTCCTCCCACCGGTTCTCGGCGACCAGGAACCAGCGTTCAGTGCCCAGTCTTTTTCCTCCACAGATGGCGCACTCATTCATGCGGGAAACATCCATATGGTTCCTTTCTCTACTCGCCCCGTTGTCCCATATTCGAGACGGCACGATTGCTTGCTGAGGCACGCACTCCCAGGATCGGCGGAGTTTTTCTTCCGGTGGGCAACGGGACTGTCAGCATCCCCCGCTCTTTTTCGAAAATCAGGGTCAGTGTTGGTGAACACTGATCACACAGCCAGTAATGCTCGACGCGATACCGGACTTCACTTCGCCGCGCGAGTGATCTGGTTCTCGGCCTTGTGAGCGGCTCTTTCTCCACCCGGAACAACTTTCCCTGGTTGAGGTGGCGGAAGGGACTGGGACAGATCGGATTTGCGCATTTGTTGAGCATTGAGACCCAGGGGACGGCTGGTAGTCTGACGGAGATGCAAGCGAATGACCGAAAGCTGTTTATCAAAATAATGCAGCAAATGCAGATAAAGCGGCCAGGGCCGCTCGCTTTTCAGCGTTCCATGCCGACCCATGGTCAGTTGTGCCGATAGACCGTCACAGTAGTGAGTACTCAGAAGTCAGGACCGGGAAAATGTATGATTGCCGATATGCCTCGTTCAGTGTTGATGTGTCCGCCAACTTTCTTCGACGTTCGCGAGGCGAAAAATCCGTACATGGGTCGACCGATCGACCGCGCTCGCGCCCAGCGCCAGTGGGATAACTTGCGCCGCGCACTTGAACAGGCCTCCATAACGGTTGAGACTATTGCTCCGGTTGAAGGCCTCGACGACATGGTGTTTGCCGCAAACCAGGTTTTCGTCGGGTACCACGACAAAATCGGCAAGTTCATTGTTCCAAGCCACATGCGATATGCCTCCCGCCAGAAGGAGGTTCCTTACTACATTGACTGGTTCCGCCAGCACGGCTACAAGGTCATTGAGCTGCATCTTGACGGTGAATATCTGGAAGGTCATGGTGACTTGCTTTGGCATCCTGACCGCTCGAAGATCTGGGCCGCATATGGCTTTCGCTCAACCCGGGGTGGTGTGGAGAAGTTCACAGCAGCAATGCAGGATTTGGGAATTCCGGTAGTTCAACTGCACCTGGTGGACTCGCATTGCTACCATCTGGACACTTGCCTGAGTCCGTTAACCGCAGACGCTTGTCTGATCAACCCAGGCGCCTATTCCAAAGAATCTTTGGATACTCTGCGCCGGAGCTGGAAGCGGATTTACGAACTAACCAGTGACGAAGCGCATCGCTTCATGGGCAATGGCATTGTGGCTAACGGGCGCTACATCACCCCTTACTTGTCCGACAATCTCAGCAAAATCCTTGCCGCAGAAGGCCTTACGCCAGTGGTTGTCGACACTTCCGAGTTCGAGAAATCCGGCGGGAGCGCATTTTGCATGAAGGCATTCCTCGACTGATCTAGCCTCGCATAGCCGCAACCCGTCATATGGAACGGTCTCAGCGCGGGCCGACTCACCGGCAATTGCTCCGGAAGCGACCCAGGAGTAAGATTCCGCACAAGCTGCGACCGGAGCCAAAGTTTCGGCCCTAGCCCTCCGATTTCGTCCCCAGGAAATCTGCCATGGCGGAGTTTCAGCCCGTCGTTGCGAACTCGCCTGACACTTCCGATTCTCTTTCAGGATCGGTAGTGGGCCGCTTTCGCATCGGCGCGCGGCTTGGAAAGGGCGGGATGGGTGAAGTTTACCGCGCGGAAGACACCAAGCTGAAGCGCACTGTCGCCCTGAAACGTCTTGCCCCGCGTCTACGCGCGGATTCCATCTACCGGCGCCGCTTCCTGGAAGAGGCAGAGCGAGCTTCGCGGTTCACTGATTCCCACATCGCCGCCGTCTACGACGTACTCGAGGAAGGTGACGAGATGTTTCTCGTCATGGAATTCGTGGAGGGTGAAACGCTACGGCAGCGGATGCGCCAACGGGTCGTCCTGAACCAGTTCTTCGTTATCGCCAGCCAGTGCGCGGAAGCGCTGGCCGCGGCCCACGAACGCGGCATTGTTCATTGTGATATCAAGCCCGAAAACATCATGCTTACCGCCGACGGCCGGGTGAAGATGCTCGACTTCGGGGTGGCTAAACACCTGCCGCGCTCCGATCAGAGTTCCACCGTCGAACGAGCCGGGGCCATGGCCGGTACGCCGGCGTATATGTCACCAGTAGTCTTGTTGGAGAACATTCCGGATGGCCGCGCGGACGTGTTTTCCCTGGGAGTAGTGTTCTACGAGGTCCTCACCGGCAATCATCCGTTTCTTGCAACCAGTTTTGTGGCGACCACTGACCGCATTCGAAAAGAGACCCCAACCCCCATCCATATTTTCAATCGTTCAGTTCCGAAGGAACTGGAAGCGCTGGTGAATAAAGCTATGGCCAAGGAACCTGGCCAGCGTCACGCCAGCGCTCAAGAGCTTCTGGAAGACCTCCATCAGATACAGGCTGGTACCCATCCCAACAAATTATCGCGAACATTGCCCCGCAGTATGGCGCCGCAAAAGTCTAAAGGGAGAGCCTGGACGGCTGCGACGCTGGCAGCCATTGCCGTTTTGAGCGCGATGGTTGCTTACCGCCAGCCGCAGTCGAAGCACTGGCTGCACCTGGATGGTGGGTCCTCCCCAGTGCAACTGGTAGTGTTGCCATTTTCGCCTTCGGGAGACGATCCCGGCGCTAAAGCCTTTGGGGACGGGCTCACCGACACGCTTACCGCTAAGCTTACGCAATTGACTGGAGACTATCCGCTGCAGGTCGTACCTACAAGCGAAGTCCGCGCAGGCGGTGTCGCCAGCGTGGAACAGGCGCGAAGGGATTTCGGCGTAAACATGGTTCTGGAGGGCAGCCTTCACAGTTCCGGGAATCAGGTGCGCGTGACCTACGCTCTCGTGGATGCCAGAAGCATGCGCCAACTGCATGCGGACACCGTCGATGCCGATGTAGCCGACGCCTTCGCCGTAGAAGATCGGGTCGTCGACGGCGTGATCGGCATGCTCGGTTTGGAGATTGGAAGCAATGATCGCGTGGTCATGGCATCGCATGGAACGCGCGACCCGTCCGCCTACGACCAGTACCTGAGAGGGCGCGGGTATTTGCTCGATTACCACAAGCACGAGAACATCGGCAGCGCGATTTCGGCTTTCAACCGGGCCATTACCCTCGACCCTAAATACGCTGAGGCGTACGCTGCCCTGGGAGAAGCGTACTGGCTAGGCTACCAGGAGGGCCAGGGTGGTAAGGATTGGATGCAAAACGCGCGATCCGCTTGCCAGCAGTCCGTGGCAAACTCTCCTAATCTGGCCAATGGATATACGTGCCTGGGGCGGGTAAATAGCGGCAGCGGAGAATACGAAACCGCTGTCAGCCAGTTCCAGAAAGCAACCGCACTTGATCCGACCAGCGATGACGCCTTTCGCGGCCTGGCCGACGCTTACCAGAAGCTGAACAAATCAAGTGAGGCGGAAGCCACTTACAAGAAGGCAATCAGCCTGCGGCCGCAATACTGGGCGGGGTACAGCTGGCTGGGAGCGTTTTACTGGCGGCAAGCGCGCTACGATGACGCGGCCAAAGCCTTTCAAAAAGTAATCACGCTGGCGCCGGATAATTTCCGGGGCTACTCAAATCTCGGCGGAATGTATGTAGCGGAAGGACGCTATCCAGAAGCGATTGACCTGCTCGAGAAATCCATCGCCATCAGGCCTTCGATAGAAGCCTATGACAACCTGGGCGGAGCATACTTCGCCATGCGGAGGTTTGAGGATGCCGCGCGTAGTTACGAAAAAGGCCTCAAACTTGACGAAACCAGCTGGTTGAGTTGGGGAAACCTGGGGGACGCGTGCTATTGGGCGCCGGGAAGGCGCCAGCAGTCCAGGAATGCCTATCAGGAAGCCATACGCCGGGCCGATGAGAAACTTCGAGTGAATGCCCGTGACGGTTCCGTCCTGGCTTTTCGGGCGACATACTTAGCGATGCTGGAAAGGAAGGATGAAGCGTTGGCTTCTTTATCGAAGGCGCACTCCTTCTCCCCGACAGATCCAGATGTGCAATTCCGCAGCGCATTGGTCTACAACCATCTTGGTGATACCGATCATGCGCTGCAGTCGTTACAAGCGGCATTATCGTCCGGTATTCCCGCGGATTGGGCTCGCAACACGCCTGATTTTGATCATTTGAAAACCGATCCACGATTTCAAGCTATGCTCCGCAAGCATTGAGGAACAGGCTGAGCAGCTAATCAAGTTCATTGGAAGAAAAGGAGGCAAGTATGGACGCGCAAAGCAATATACGAATTGAAAGCCAAAAGTGTTATCACAACCCGCAAGGCCCGGCCAAGCTGCCGGTGCACATCCGCCAGGACGGCGAAGTCGATAATGAGGTTGTTAATCTGAGAAGGTGCGCAGGGGATGAGATCATCTGGGAGTCTGATGGCGATGAGTTCTCGATCAACTTCGCTACTAGCCCTTTTGAAAAGGATACCTTTCACGTCCCCGCAGGAGAGTCTACGAATTCGGGCCCGGTCCGGCCTGATGCGCCAATCGATTACTACCAGTATTTGATTACTAATGTTGCCCTGGCAAAGAGTGCGGACCCAGGCCTGAATATCAAGCCGTAGGTGAGCGCGGGGCGTTGTCGATCAAGATCAGCCGACGAAGCAGTAGTGCGCGCGCACAAGACCACTGGGCTGCGCGCTAAATCCTTCGCGGCTGAAGTTCGCTCAGGATGAGGTCTTCAAGAGTTGGGGAGCTCTTAATACGAGCCCTAACCCATAGCTTTACCGCATTGACTCTTCTACTTCGGAGATCCAGGTTGGGCGCTTCAGCACTTCGCGGGGCTTGGGACCGTCCGCAGCGCCGACGATTCCATCTCGTTCCATCAGGTCGATAAGGTGAGCTGCGCGGCCGTACCCGATTCGCAGCCGGCGCTGCAGCAGGGAAGTGGATGCTTTGCCAAACTCGACCACTAACCGCACAGCGTCCTCGTAGAGGGGATCGTTTTCCGCTTCATCTCCTTCGCCCGATCCAGCTTCGCCCGGCTGACGTTCTTCTTTTGGCGCCTCGAGGAATTTCTGTTCATACTCCGCAGTGCCCTGCGATCGCCAGAACTCGACCACTGCCGCGATTTCTTTTTCGGTGACGAAGGGTGCGTGCAGGCGATGCACGCGCGCTGATCCTGACGGCAGATACAGCATGTCGCCGCGTCCCAGCAGAGCTTCCGCGCCGTTGGCATCGAGAATGGTGCGCGAATCAACCTTGGTTGCAACGCGGAAAGAAATGCGTGCCGGGAAGTTGGCTTTGATCAGGCCTGTAATGACGTCGACCGAAGGCCGTTGCGTGGCCAACACCAGGTGAATGCCGACGGCGCGCGCCATCTGCGCCAGCCGCGTCACCGATTCTTCCACATTGCCGGAATCGAGCATCATCAGGTCAGCCAGTTCGTCGATGATGATGACGATGTAGGGAAGCGGCCGGTCGTCGGAATCTTCGCCAAACAGGCTGCGAGTACCGTCTTCGTCGAACAGCTTGTTGTACTGGTCGATGTTGCGGACGCCTTTTTCCGCCAGCAGCTTTAATCGGCGTTCCATTTCACGCACCGCATTGCGCAATGCGTTGGCCGCCAGCTTCGGTTCCGTGATAATCGGTGTGTATAAGTGCGGAACGCCTTCGTAGTTGCCTAATTCCAACCGCTTCGGATCAACCAGAATCAGCCGTACCTGATCGGGCGTTGCCTTGTACAGGATTGACATGATCATGGCATTGATGGCCACGCTCTTGCCCGCGCCGGTTGAGCCGGCAATCAGCAGGTGCGGCATGCCATTGAGGTCAGCGGTCACAATACGTCCGTTGATGTCCTTTCCCAGCGCCAGAGTGAGCTTGGACTTGGTTCCGATGAATTCCGAGGATTCAATGTTCTCGCGCAGCCATATAATTTCGCGCTCGCGGTTGGGTACCTGGATGCCCACCGTCGACTTGCCAGCCATGCGCTCGATCAGAATGCTCTCGGCTTTCAGCGCAAGACAAAGATCGTCGGTAAGGTTGGTAATGCGGCTGTATTTGATGCCCGCTTCCGGCTTGAACTCAAAAGTTGTGACCACCGGTCCGGGATTGATCTGCGTAACCTGTCCATGAACGTCGAACTCGGCATACTTTTCGGTCAGCACCTGGGCCAGCAGTTTCAATTCTTCGGCGTCGACGGCCTGTTGCTCGTCCGGACGATGCAGCAAACTGCTGGGCGGTAGTTTGTAGCCTCCGGCAATGCGCGGCAGGGTGGTCCTGGTCTTCGTCTCACTATCGCCGCGCTCGCTCACCTCAGGAGCGGCCGGCTCAGATCCGGGCAGAAACTCGGGCTGCTGAAGTTCACGTACTTCAGATGCCACCATGCGATCGATGCCCCTGGTCGCCGGCTCCGGAACGCGTGACGCTGGCGGGGCTTCTCGCACCGCTTCACGCGCCGGTACGAGTTCGGCAGTGACCATGGGGCGGGCGGCGCGACGCTTCTCCAGATGTTGCTGCATCTTCTTTTTCGCGCGCTCGCCCTTCCAGTCCTTCCAGCGATTCCAGAGCGCGACTGCAAAGGCAAAGCGAGTCGGCGCCCAGACCTGCATGGCGGCAAAGGAGAATGCAGTCGTGAGATAGAGCGCTACTGCGAGAACCGTCGCACAAACGATGTAGGCGCCTGCCAGGTTGAAGTAGTGGATTAGGACATCACCCACGATCCGTCCCAACAAACCTTCGATTGGGATCACACCCATCCAGCGAACATGTCCCGGCAATAACGCCAGCCACGCGGGAACGAAAATCAGCAGCCACAATCCGCCTAAGGACTTGGCCAGGGGTGAGACGATCTTACGGGAATGAAACCAGCGTATTCCCAGGCCGCCGAGAAAGACGGGAAGCAGAAAAGCGCCAATCCCGAAGCCCTGCAACACCAGATCCGAAACCAGCGCACCCGCAACTCCGATCCAATTGCGAGCTGCCCGCGAACCGGTTAATACCGAAGCGCTGTCGAACGACGGATCGAGCGGGGAATAAGAAGCCAGTGCCAGGAAAAGAAGGAGCGCGGAGACGCACAACAGAAAGCCGATCAGCTCATTGAGCCGGCGATTCTTAGTCGGAGCAAAAATGCGGGATAGATGCATCATTAGGCGTGATTAGCCACAGCCAGGGCAACAGAATCCCTGAGTGTATGCGGAACCAGGCCAGAGCCAAATGATTATGCCAAGAACCGCCAAGGCCTACAATGCAGGAATTAAGAGGCAGTATCGACTTAGTGATGGTTCGGGCAGGGACATCGGTTCGCGTAGGGACAGCCGCTCCGGCCGTCCATGCTGAGCGAAGCTCGGCCGGTTAGCTCGCGAGCCTGGCTGCGAATGTCAGTACCAAAGCTCCAACAATAATGCGGTAGACCGCGAAAGGGGCGAAGCCCCGCTTTCTCACATATGCCATAAACCAGGCCACAGACGCATACGCCACCACAAAAGAAATGACAAAACCGATCAATAACACGATCCAGCCATGGGAATCGATCTGTGAAACTCCAATAGGATTTGCGCCCTTCCCGCGCAGCGACTTAAGCAGGTCATAACAGGTTGCCACTACCATGGTGGGAATGGATAGAAAGAAAGAAAATTCCAAAGCTGATGCCCGCGACATCCCGGCCAGTTGGCCGGCTGCGATGGTCGACATGGAACGGGAAGTTCCCGGAAACACTGCCGAAAGAATTTGACAAGCGCCAATCCAGACAGCCTGACCCAGACTCATCGCTTCCATCTTCCAGGTATGAATACGGCTCGCAGGAGCATCAGGCCCGGCTGCTTCTGACGGAGCGTTTATCGCGTCGACGATCCACATTACAATTCCACCCACAAGCAAGGCGGTGCCCATGATTTTCAGACTTTCCAGATGTTTGCCGATGACTTTGGTCAGCAAAAACGCCGGGATCGCGGTCACAACAAAAGCCACCACGGTAAGCCCAAGGGGATGGGTCAACACAGTGCGATCGCCATTCTCGCCTTGCGGGAAAGTAGAAAGAAATTTCGCGATTCGGCTACGGAAATATACCGGCAGGCACAGAATCGCACCCAGTTGGATCACGATGGTGTACATCTTCCAATAGCCATCGGAAAGGCTGAGGTGGAACAGCGCCTCGGTGATGCGCAGGTGCGCGGTGGAACTCACTGGCAGAAACTCCGTGAGCCCTTCAACGATTCCGAGGATCAGGGAAAGCAAGTAATCGTTCAAGCTTCCTCCATCATGGAACCTGGAAAGTATGGCAGAAATTGGTCATCAAGCGGCTGGCAGGTTTGGTTCGCAGCCTTAAACGGCCGGCTTACTCAGTTGCATTTCCATACGTGGGAATGTGCTGGTCGATCAGATACAGCAACCGCTGCGCCCGCGCTCCCCAGTCAGATTGGGCAGACTGGGATACCACTTTTTGAGCCAGGGCGATAGCTTTGACTCTGGCTTCTTCTGATTTCTTCGGCTGCTCTTCCGTCTTATAGATCTCGATCAAGGCTGCCTTGCGTGAGGCGGCATCGTACAAGGCTTCTGCCGCAGCCGGAGACTGCGAGTGCTCATTAGCATATTTCTCGTATATGTCGGCTTCTTTCTCCGGGCACTTCGAGGCTCCCTGCCAGTCGCCGCACAACTTGTTGTCGATCAGGTGGAAAGCTGCAAGATCGGCCCATTTGCTGCCAGGAAATTTTTTAATTACTTCCTTCATGTATTTTTCTTCCATGCCTTCACGCAGAAAGGGATCGCGTTCCTTGGCGGATGGCCGGGAGGATACGTCTGCCTTCTCAATCTGCCAGCGAATGTCAGCCGAGCGATACATGGCCTCGGCTGCCAGCGAGGAAGCCGGGAAGTATTCGGCCACCCGATAGTAGAGCCGCATGGCGTCTTGAGCCGCGCCACGGCGTCCATGGCGCTGGCTGGCTTGATCTTCAGAATCCACCGCCTCGCCGTACAGAACTTTGTCGCCATTGGGCGAAGCTGCACGGACGACGCCCTTGTCGAGCATCCATCCGGAAACCGTGCGTTCCTCGGTTAGATTGGCTTCAACCCGCACCCATCCGCCGCTGGTCTCAAGCACAATAACTTCCCGGCCGCGGTCGATCTCACCCAGTTTGGCGGAGGCGGAATCCGGAGAGATATAGAGCGTGCCGACGCGCATCATAGCCCCGCGTTGAAAGTCGGCGGCCCGCCCACGCGGTGGCAGCAATGTTGCCGAAGCTAAAATGAGAATCAACCCTAGCTTCATGGTTATTCTCCGAAAGACAAGAATTTCATTTGGCGCGTAACTCTGCCAGTATTCGCGGCTCGATATTTCCTCCGCTGATGATGGCGACATTCATTTCAGTTTTCGGAAGTTGGTCGCGGTGGAACAGAAATGCCGCCGCCGCAACGGCGCCGCTGGGCTCGGCCACTGTTTTTGGATCGGCGGCAAGCCGTCGCATGGCTTCGCGAATTTCGTCCTCATTGACGGTGACAATGTCATCCACGTATTGCTTGATATGCTCAAAAGTGATCGGCCCCACGCTTTGCGTCCGTAATCCATCCGCCATAGTGCGACTGACCTGCTCAGCCGCAAGCTGAACAATTTTACCGGCACGCAGGCTGGCTTGAGCGTCCGCAGCCACTTCTGGCTCGGCCCCGATTACCTTCACAGCCGGTTTGCTAAGTTTCAGCGCGGCGGCGATGCCACTGATCATTCCCCCGCCGCCGACCGGCACAATCACCGTCTCCACTTCCGACAAGTCTTCGAGAATTTCCAGGCCCATGGTCCCTTGTCCGGCGATTATTTTCTCATCGTTGAAGGGAGGCACAATATTGTAGCCATGCTTCGCAGCCAATTCCTCTGCTCTGGCCTGCCGCTCCGAGCTGGCGGGGCCAACCAGTATGATCTCCGCGCCCAGCGATGCGGTTGCTTCGCGTTTGATTGCCGGCGCGTTCCCAGGCATCACGATGATTGCTTTCACACCAAGAGCTCTCGCCGCGTATGCAACCCCCTGAGCATGATTTCCGCTGGAATAGGAGATCACTCCGCGCTTGCGCTGGTCAGAGGATAGGGAAGCAATCATGTTGTATGCGCCCCTGAGTTTGAAAGCTCCGATGGGCTGCTGGTTTTCAGGTTTCAGAAATAACCGGCAGGGTACTGCCTGGTTGCCGTGAATATGCGATTCGATCAAGTCAGTGCGCACGGCAATGCCGCGCAAGCGAGCCTGAGCCTCACGGATGTCGTTGAGTGTGACCATGGATTTCGATGAGAGGTCGCGCTTGTTATAGTACCCCCGCTCGGCGGCGCCCTTTGAACGAGGAAATCCGACGGCGAGCGCGTTGAGCAGTTAATCGAACCACCGGAAGGCTCCAGGCATCATTGGTGGTTCTGGACTGATGACGCATCTTCACATCAGATTT
>CATPBY010000515.1 GCA_955652845.1 uncultured Terriglobales bacterium
AGATGATATAAGCCGCGTGACGCTGATCAGGTTCGTCGATCACGGCGTAACGGGCGTAGCAACGGCCATCGGGAAGACGATTTCCTCCCGACTTACCGGAGAGAAGCAAACGCCCGAGAGTCATTCCCAGATCGTCGGCTTCGGAGATCTGAAAAAGAGCCAGCATGCGCTTGCTTGCTGCTGGGCCATCACCGGCGGAGATCAATTCCTCAGCTAAAGCGAACAGGCCAGGTTTGCCAGGAACATGCAATATGCTGGCCTTCGACTCGCAACGGAACCACGGCGACCATTGCAGGCGGCGCGGATCCAGCAAAGTCTCCAGGCCATAGCGAGAGAAGGATTCACTGACCAGACGACTTAAGTTTTCCATGCCTATCCCTCAACGTAGCCTGGGAAGAAAGGGACTGCCTACCCTCCTGGCGAGGCTTTTTCCACACAGTATTTTCAAACGCTGTCGTTCCCCCGAGGGGATATTCAATGAACCGAACCGGGGAACGGCCACCGCGCGAGCCCACTGCCGGCAGAAGTCGTTGTCAGAGCAGAAATCGTCAGATATGACCCGCCCTGACTGGCGAGTTTTGCCAGCCCCTGCTTGCCCATGGCAGCACCGTGCACCTCGACCACGGCATCCGCCTCTGTCCTTGCTTTTCTTTCGTTCGTCGCCTCCGGTTGCTTGAGGCGTTTTAGAGCTCTATGGGATGCAAACAGTACGCCCGTATGTAGGGCCTGTCAAGAGGGTAGCCCCATATATTGTATCTCGGTCTTAACGTTTGGGATGCCTCTCCGGACGCTGTCATTTTCCACAACGCAGTCCTTCATCGTTCACGATCGCGTTTCAGAACTCTGTGAGCTTCTTCTTTTTAGCGTGATTACGGGAGTTGGGCGCGGTGGACGCTGGCCAGGTTGCCGCGGCCCCATCGGAACGTAGACATCCTCGAAGATTTCACGAGGCGCGACCCTGCGAGTTCCATCGGAAGTCTCGACTATGTAGTCGCCGACGCAGCCGCTATGTTCATGCCCTAGTGCGTCCACGAACATGACCGGCTGGGTCAGTTGCTTGGCCTTGATCAAAAATCGTGTGCGATAAGTCTGCCAGCCGCTTTCCACTTTCCTCACTTGCATTAACCCTGGGGGAGGGTCAGTCCTTGGAAGTTAGTTGAGTGCCTGAATTCGTTGCTGCCATTGGCTGGATTTTTTATCTTGTCGAGTGAAGCGACTGTACCCGCGAAGCGCATCGCGGTCAATTCCATAAGTTTGGTGCACTGAGATAAAACTTGGCGGGAAACTTTCGCCGATCGAAATTCAGCAGGGAAGTTTTTACGAGCAGGTTCAGGAGCTACGCCCTGACGCAAATTATCAGGGTGGAGGAGTGTCCGACGGAAACTCTGGGCGAACATGTCCTCTTAATTTCCACAGACCCCGCACAGGAATTGCAGAAACCAAGCTCGGAGAATAACCATGACAAGCCGCGAGAGAAATAGCTCATGCTGGTTTCTTTGCCAGCTTTGGGTCGCTCTTTCCGTTCTTCAGTAGCGGTTGATCTGGCCATGCCAAGGCAGAATCCTGAACCGCAAAGTTCGATAAAGAAGGCCGATTCCAACCCAAAGGTAGTCCGGAAACGGTGCCACGGGCGCGATCCTACGCCGGTGGCAAGCCCTTCATGAAAACCTATGCTCCCCGGTGACCTCCACCGCTTAAAACCCGCTACCGGCAAGCGTTTACAGCGCACGGATTCTTGTTCTGAAAACAGAACAAAAATCAGATTACTTACATTTCTGATGCGGTCCGGAGTAAAAGGGCCGGGTGCCAGCGGGGCTTTTCGGCTTCTGCCCTGACCCCCTCAGGCGGTTCGAAGGGTCCCGCTTTATTTTTACCCAGGCCAAATTTCCTAAATGCGGGAATTCAAACTGCGACCAGGTTTCGACTCCAACTGTGATGAGCTCTGTTATCGACCAGGCTAAGGCCAGCCTGCTCGTAGATACTTCGGAGTGGTTGTCTACTTGCGTCCGACTTGGGAATAACGGAAGCAGCTTACAGCGTGATCGTTCACCATCCCGACCGCTTGCATGAAGGCATAACAGATAGTTGATCCCACGAAGTTGAAGCCGCGCTTTTTCAGATCCTTGCTCATGGCGTCAGATTCAGGAGTGCGGGCGGGAACCTGCTTTGGCAAACCCCAGGCATTCACAATCGTCTTCCCGGAAACAAATTGCCAGATGTAACGGTCGAAGGAGCCAAACTCCTTCTGAATCTGAAGAAATGCTTTGGCATTTCTGACGGTGGAGGCAATTTTCAGCCGATTGCGCACAATGCCGGGATCGCGCAGCAGGGTGTTCATCCCCCGGCGGTCATAATTCGCGATTCGTTCAGCGTCGAAGTGATCGAAGGCGGCGCGATAATTCTCGCGCTTGTGAAGGATAGTGTCCCAGCTCAAGCCAGCCTGGGCGCCTTCGAGGATAAGAAATTCAAACAGAGTGCGATCGTCGTGCACAGGCACTCCCCATTCCTCATCGTGGTAGCGAATGGAGACCGGATTACGCGCCCAGAAGCAACGGACAACAGCCGGGGATTCACGATTCATCGACAGGTCCAATCAAACCATCAACTTCAGCCCCCATCGCCCCAGGATTCAGCTTGCGGTCGCGATTTGAATCAATCGGCGGTGCAAGTTTTTTCATCCGGTGCCTAAGTCACAGCAGAAGGCGTTTGATGTATGACCAAACGTGTGCTCCTTCTGTAACTTGGCAGGTCCTGTAGGGGTCTCGTACAGTCAGAACTGTAAAAGCGGCTCTACGTGCGGATTTCGGCCCGCAACGTGCATCTATATACATAGGAAGCCGCTGGCAGTGTTTGGGCGTGAAAAAATTGGACTGGTTAGGCATGAAGTACACACGCTGGTATTTTTGTCTGATTGCGTTCAGTCTGGCCGTCACTGGTCTGCCGGCCCAGACACAAACGCCCTATGTTGCGACGTCCGGCCTAGCCCTTCCCACCGTTTCGCCTTCGTCCTCCTCCAGCGCTGACGCTGATCAGGATGATTCCGTCCTCACCATACGAAAGCGGGTCTCCGAAGTTAACGTTTTGTTTACGGCGACGGACCGGCACGGCAAATTTGTACGCGATCTGAAACAGGTTGACTTCACTATTCTCGATGACCACAAGCCGCCGCAAGCCATTGTAAATTTCCGTCGAGAAGTTGATCTTCCAATCGAACTGGGAGTGCTGGTTGACACCAGCGGCTCAGTACGAGGTCGCTTTGACTTCGAGCAGGAAGCAACTGTCAGTTTCCTGCAAAGCACCCTGCGACCGAAATTCGATCGTGCCTTTGTAATGGGCTTCAGCAGCCATAGCCAGATAACCCAGGACTTCACCGATAACGTGAAACTGCTGGAGACCGGAGTTCACAGTCTGCGCGACGGCGGGGGGACGGCGCTTTACGACGCTATCTATCGTGCCTGCCATGACAAGCTGATGAAAGACAAGACGGACCATCCGGTGCGCCGCGCCATTATCGTGGTGAGCGATGGCGAGGACAACCAGAGTGAATACACCCGCGCCCAGGCGATCGAAATGGCGCAACGGGCCGAAGTAATCATCTATGCAATTTCCACTGACGACAGCGGCCTGATTCTGCGCGGCGATAAATCTTTACAGCAGCTGGCCGACGCGACCGGGGGACGTGCCTTCTTTCCTTACAAAATGAAGGACATCAAGAATTCGTTTGCAGCGATTGAAGACGAACTGCGCAGCCAGTACGTTGTCTCCTACCGGCCGGCGGACTTCGATGCCGATGGCCGCTACCGCTCGATCGAAATCTCTGCCCTCAAGAAAGACCTTCAGGTTCGCGCTCGCCGGGGCTATTACGCGCCCAAGCAGTAGGCAGGATGTCGATTCTTGTGCTTTAACCCTTCTGGGCGTACGCCCCTTAAGCGCACCAGCCTATAACTGCAAACCGCGCAAAGGAATACCGCGAAGTCCGCAAAGAATTAGCAGCGCGAACATGGATGCTTGAGCGTCGCTTACCGGTGCTACAATTTTAAGGTTAGAGCGCGCATCTAACTTGAAAGCGTCGCAAATCCGGACGTAGGATTTTAATGTCAGATTGGCACCATAGGCTAGCGGTGGTCTTTGGGGCGTCTTGCCTGGCGCTGACGGGCCCGGCTTTCGCCCAACACCATTCGCCGAAGAAGCAATTGGTCACACAGGCGCCTGCCGCGCCTGAGCCTGCGGCTCCCCCGGTGGCTGATCCTCCGCCTACCCTGGAGCAAATGCCCGCGTCGGCGCCAAAGGTTTCATTTCGCAATGGCCAGCTGACGATTATTGCTCCGAACTCAACTCTGGGAGACATCCTGCGGGCGGTACGATCCCAGACCGGGGCTTCCGTCGAAATCCCGGAAAACGCCACCGAACGCGTGGTCGCTCAACTGGGGCCAGGGCCCGCGCGTGATGTGCTGGCTTCGCTATTGAACGGATCGCACTTCAACTATGTAATGCTTGGCTCGGCGACGGATCCCGAACAGGTGGAGAAGATAATACTCACATCAAAAGCGGGGATTGCCCCGGCTGGCACCGACGGCACGACGCCACCCGCAGGTTCGCCGACGCAAGCTATTCTGCAGCAGGCCGCAGAGACGCCCGAAGAGATGACGGAGGAACCGGCCGAGGAGGCGAACGACTCGGAAAATCAGGGCGACAACCAGGTGCCACCTCCGGATGCGGCGCAAACGGCGCAGCCCAATGGTCAGCCTGCGATTAAGACCCCGGAACAGCTCTTGCAGGAGCTGCAAAGGCAGCAGCAAATCCAGCAGCAACAACAGCAGCAGCAACCGGCGGGCACACCGCAGCCGGTTCCCATACCCAGGACGCAGCCTCCGCAATAGCTAAGTGCAGATCTCGGGCTTCAAGCGTCGGATCTGTGAGGTTAGCATTGCTTTAGCCTGAGAAATAGAAACCATCTGAGAGTGGCGGCGCAAGATCAGATGTCGTAATATGAAGCCCCAGGTCCGACGCCCGAGGTCTGAAGATTAAGGTTTGACGACTGAGGTTGGCCGTCTGGAGCCGGTTCTCAATCTCCGCTTGCGTGGGTCTGGCTGGGAACGAGGACTGATGTGACTTGCGTGCGAACGCGGGAATGATAGGCAAATACGTTCAAGATGCCGGTGACGGCGCCGTACGCAACCACAATGCCCAGAACGACGCTGGTAACGGAAATCAGAAAGATGACGAAAGCTACTAGTAACCCGCCCAAGTTCGGCCCCTTGCCGGTAGATGCCGCAACCGCAAATCCGGTAATGAATCGCGTGAATAACGTGAATCACGCCGCGCGATCTTCACTGTACTCGCGTTGACGCTTGCTGCGGTTAGCAACTAAGATACGTGAGTAGAAGTGCGCACTCCCACTCTCTAACACTTCTGGTGGCCCGTCCATATTACGGAAGGACAGCATTACTTTCGGCTTTACATGGCTATTACCAAGATTTCGGTGCGCGGGGCGCGCCAGCACAATCTGAAGAACATAGACGTTGAAATCCCCCGTAACACACTGACCGTGATTACCGGCCTCAGCGGGTCGGGCAAGTCTTCCCTGGCATTCGACACCATCTACGCCGAGGGTCAGCGCCGCTATGTGGAGACGCTTTCCGCCTACGCCCGCCAGTTTCTTGACCAGATGGAACGTCCGGATGTGGATGCGATCGACGGCCTGAGCCCGGCCATCTCCATCGAACAGAAGACCACCAGCCGCAGTCCGCGTTCCACCGTGGGAACGATCACAGAGATTTACGATTATCTTCGCCTTCTTTTTGCGTCGATCGGCATTCCTCACTGTCCCCGGTGCGGCCGGGCCATTGCGCGGCAGTCGGCGGAGCAGATTGTGCAACGGGTGATGGCGCTTACGCCGGAAGACCGGGTCATGGTATTAGCGCCAATTGTGCGTGGCCGCAAAGGTGAGTTCAAAAAAGAGATGGAGAAGCTGGTGCAGCATGGCTTCAGCCGGGCTCGCATTGATGGAGAGTTAATTAATCTTGATCAGGAGATTCCACTCGATAAGCGCAAGAACCACACCATTGAGGTTGTGGTCGACCGACTTCTGGTGAAACCGGGAATTGAGCACCGGCTCGAACAGTCGGTCGTACTGGCAATGAAGCTGGCGGGCGGACTCGTGCAGATTGCTGTGGTGGGCGGAGAGGAAAAGCTCTACTCAGAACGGCTGGCGTGTCCGGATTGTGGCATTAACGTGCCGCAACTGGAGCCGCGGTCATTCTCCTTTAACAGCTCCTATGGCGCCTGCCCGGAGTGTCACGGACTGGGAAGCCGATACGATTTCGATCCGGCAAAGGTGATCGTGGACTGGTCAAAACCGCTTCTGGACGGCGGATTGGGGCCGGGTTCGGCTTCGCAGAGTCTGATCCACATGTTACAGATCACGGCCGCGACTCACGGCTTCGACCTGCTGACGCCGTTCGAGAAATTTCCCGAGAAGATTCAGAGTCTGCTGCTGTATGGCGAGGCTGGCAAGGGCGGAAGGACAGGGTTCGTGGGAATCCTCGGCTATCTGAAGCAGGCGCTGGAGGAATCCACTTCCGAAACTTACCGGGACTGGCTGCTGGACTACATGTCGGCGACAGAATGCCCTGCATGTCACGGGCAGCGGTTGCGTCCGGAGAGCCTGGCAGTCAAGGTGAATGACATGTCCATCGCCGATTTCACCGCGCTGCCAGTGGCGCGCTCTCTCGAGATTGCGAAAAAGATAAGGCTTACCGGGCGTGAGGAGCTGATTGCGGGACGGGTCGTACATGAAATCGTGGAACGGCTGCAGTTTTTGAATGCGGTGGGGCTGGGATACATCTCGCTGAATCGTTCAGCGGCGACCCTTTCCGGGGGAGAGGGTCAGCGCATCCGGCTGGCAACGCAGATTGGGTCCAAGTTGCGGGGCGTGCTCTATGTGCTCGACGAACCTTCGATCGGACTGCACCACCGCGACAATGATCGCCTGCTCCGAGCGCTCGAAGAATTGCGTGATCTTGGAAACACCGTTCTGGTGGTCGAGCATGACGAGGAAACCATCCGGCGGGCGGACTACGTGATTGACCTGGGACCGGGCGCAGGCAGGCATGGCGGCGAGTTGGTGGCCCAGGGCACGCCGCAACAGATCATAGCCACACCACGGTCGCTGACCGGAGCATACATCTCGGGCAGATTGCAGATCGAAATGCGTGATGATCGCCGGCAAGCGAACGGGGCCGGCATCAGCATTCTGGGCGCGCGGGAAAATAATCTGAAGAACCTCGATGTCACTTTCCCGCTAGGCGTGATGACGGTAATCACGGGAGTCTCTGGCTCCGGCAAGTCGACCCTGGTGAACGACATCCTCTATAGGGCATTGGCCAGGAAACTTTACCGTTCGCGGGAAGAAGCGGGAGCCCACAAGACGATCTCGGGGGCGGAGAGCATCGATAAAGTCATTCGTATCGATCAGTCGCCGATCGGGCGGACTCCGCGGTCGAATCCTGCGACTTACACCGGAGTATTCGCCCAAATACGGGATCTCTACGCCATGCTGCCGGAGTCCCGGGAAAGAGGCTACAAGCCGGGGCGATTTTCGTTCAATGTGCCAGGGGGACGCTGCGAGGCTTGCCAGGGCGAAGGGCAGCGCCGGATCGAGATGAATTTTTTGCCGGATGTTTATGTGGTGTGCGACATCTGCGGCGGCAAACGCTATAACCACGAAACCTTGGCGGTGAAGTACAAAGGATGTTCTATTGCGGACGTGCTGGAATCGCCGGTGTCCGACGCGCTGCAGATTCTGGAAAACATTCCGCAGGTAAAGCAGAAGCTGCAAACTTTGGTGGATGTGGGCCTGGGCTACATTCATCTAGGACAATCGGCGGTCACGCTTTCGGGTGGAGAAGCCCAACGCATCAAACTGCCCCGCGAACTGAGCAAACGGCAAACCGGCAAAACTTTATATCTGCTCGATGAACCCACCACCGGGCTGCATTTCGATGACGTCAAAAAGTTGCTGGACGTACTGCACCGGCTGACTGATCTGGGGAATTCGGTGATCATCATCGAACACAATCTTGATGTGATCCGCAACGCCGACTGGATCATTGATCTCGGTCCGGAGGGTGGCGAAGAGGGCGGCCGTATTGTGGCCCAGGGCACGCCGGAGCAGGTGGCGCGGAATAAGAAGTCATACACCGGGCAGGCGTTGACCCATTATTTCAACGGCAATGGGCGAGTTTCCTTAGCGATCGAATCGTCCACGGCTTAGCCACGCCAGCTTCGGGATTGGCATGACCTAAAGCAAGGAAAATCTCGGTTCTCTCCTTTGCCTTAGTGTTTATCATCTGCGACACTGGCCACTGATTGCTGACTACCATCCGCTGAGACGCCATGGGTAAAATTCACGTCCTGTCTGAAGCCGTTGCCAACAAGATCGCCGCTGGCGAGGTAGTCGAGCGTCCGGCGTCGGTGGTCAAGGAACTGCTGGAGAACGCTCTGGACGCCGGTTCGACCCGGATCCGCATACAGGTTGAAGCCGGTGGCAAAAAGTTTATTCAGATCAGCGACAATGGCTGCGGCATGGTGCGTGACGATGCCCTGCTGGCATTCGAGCGCCACGCCACTTCAAAGATCAAGAATGCCGAAGACCTGCTGAGCGTCGCTACTCTCGGATTTCGGGGAGAGGCCCTACCCACCATCGCTTCGGTCAGCCGCCTGCATCTGGAGACGCGCGCGCCGGACGAAGCCTCGGGAACGATCGTTGAAATTAACGGCGGAAAAATTTTCAAAGTGGAAGAAGCCGGCCTGCCGGTGGGAACGTCCATTACCATCCGCGATCTTTTCTTCAACACTCCGGCGCGTAAGAAATTTCTGAAAGCGGAGTCGACCGAGCTTTCGCATATCGCTTCGCTGGTGACACACTACGCACTGGCGCATCCCGACAAGCATTTTGAGCTGCACTCGGCCAGCAATGCCGTGCTGGTTGCTCCCCCGGTCGCCGGTTACAGCGAACGCGTGTACCAGGTCTTCGGCAAGGAAGTTCTCGATCAATTGATTGCAGTAGCGGCTACGCAACGGCTGGAGCATGTCGGATTGCCTCAGCCTCCGCCCTGGCGGCGGGTAGAAGTGGAAGAAGACGAAGATCAAGCCGACAAAGCGCCGGGTGAAATGCGGGTTCACGGCTTTGTCTCCAAGCCCGAAATCCAGAAGCTGAATCGCAACTCGATTTATGTTTTCGTGAATGGACGCCTGATCCGCGACCGGCTGATTCAGCACGCGCTCACCGATGCCTATCGCAATATCCTGCCACCGACGGTTTATCCGGTGGTGCTGCTGTTTCTGGAGTTGCCGAGCGGCGAAGTGGATGTCAATGTCCATCCCTCAAAGACCGAGGTACGCTTCCGGCAGCAAAGTGTGATGCATGACTTCGTGCGCGATTCCGTCCGCGCCGCGCTGATGAAAGCGCGCCCGGTACCGCAATTCACGACTGAGATTAAAGCGCACCCCACCGCGAGTCCGTCGCTCACACCTGGAGTACGAATTTCATCGATCGGCGATTCCTCGGCCTGGACCGCTGATTCGGCTCCGCTGAACTCCCAGGATTTCACGCTGCAGGCGCCTGTACCTCCTCCCAGCAATGAGCGCTTTCAGTTTGGCGCCGGATTCGCGGTGGAGGGCAATGCCGCGCTGGCACTGGCACGCCTTCCGGCGCCGGCGCCCGCATTTGTCCAGCCTGAATTTATTAAATCTGAATTTATAAAAAATGACGGCTGCGCCCCGCCGATCCCATACGAACCTGAGGGACCCAGCGATCTGGTTCCGTCGCTGGCATCGCTCAAACCCCTGGGACAGATTCGCGAGTCGTTCATTCTGGCGGTCAACCATGAAGGACTCTGGATTGTCGACCAGCACGTAGCCCACGAGCGCGTGCTGTTCGAGAAGATTCTGAAACAACGCTCCGCCCAAAGAGTTGCGACTCAACGTCTGCTGATGCCTTTGATGCTCGAATTAACTCCCGCCCAGCAAGCCGTGTTCGCCGAAATTTCCGAAGAACTGTCAAAGAA
>CATPBY010000516.1 GCA_955652845.1 uncultured Terriglobales bacterium
AAAGTAAACCTGATTGCGTTTAATCCTGGTCCGGGAATCAGTTTTCAGACTCCGGCGCAGAATCGAGTCGCGAAATTTCAAGAAGTTCTGATTGCAGGGGGAATACCCACGTTCATTCGCCGCCCTCGTGGACGCGATATTTATGCCGCCTGCGGACAACTGAAAAGGACGGTGCAGATCGGTGGCGAGCCGCTTTTCTAAACCAGCAAGGCTGGAATCTCACAGGTTGGGAGTGACGATATGCGCGATTCGTATTTCACCACTGGGAGGTCCCGACCTGGTCTTGTGTAATCCTGTAGAAGTAGTACTGGGCGCAGGCGCCGGTGTTGCGGGCAGTTCGATCCGGAAAGTTGCTCCGCCCTCGGGCCGGTTTTGACAGATGATCTTTCCTCCATGCTCCTGAATGATTCCGTAACAGGCGCTAAGACCTAATCCTGTCCCCTGGCCGACTGCCTTGGTGGTGTAAAAAGGATCGAAAACACGATCAGGGTCTTGCGCTCCCGGGCCATCATCAGAAAATTCCAGCACCACCGCATCGCCGGATAGCCGGCTGGCGACGGTCAGAATGCCGCCAGTGTCCTTCATAGCGTGAAGCGCATTGTTGGTAATGTGCAGGCAGACTTGCAGTAACTGATTGGAATCGCCGAGGACCTGGGGCAGGTCGCCCGCCAGATCAGTGTGTAACTGAACCCCGCGGGCACGTAGTTGCGGTTGAGAGAGCTTTACGGCCGTTTGTGCCAGGGAATTGATATCCAGCAGTGACTTTTCGCTGGCGACTTGTTTGGCGAAACTGAGCAGGCTGGCGATCAGGGATTTTGTGCGCCGCACCTGATTGCCGATTTTTTCCGCCAGCTGACGTTGTTCTCCATTAAGAGGAGTGGCGGTCAGCAGTTCGGAATACCCGAGCATGGCAGTAAGTGGATTATTCAGCTCGTGGGCCGCGCCGCCTACAAGTTGTCCAAGCGAGGCCAGCTTCTCCGACTGCACCAGTTGCGCCTGCAGGCGCCTGAGGTTTTCGAATGATTCCCGAGAGTCATTCAGCAGGCCAAGAAGTTCGCGATCAAGCAAGTGCTGCTTTAAAAATACCATTGATCCCATCAGCACCATGCTGCCAAGCGTTATTACCAGACGGAAATTGCGTACTGAGGATGGCGCCGACAGGTCAAAGACCGACCACGCCGCAAAAAGAGGCAATGAAAAAATTGCGATCATCCCCAGGCGAGCTACCCATACGCCGTGTCCGCTTCCGCGTGGCGATGTCTGCTGGCGGGGAGAAAGGTGATACGCAACGACTCCGATTACCGTGACCCACGCCATGGACGCAACCAGAGGAATATCGTAAAAACTGCCGGTGTAGTAAATGTTTCTTTCGATAGCCCAGTTGGCTACATAGGAACTCAAGGCATACGTCAAGCTGGCTCCGAACCAGTGTGCGTAGACTGTCCGCCACGGCCCATGGCTGCGCCACCAGACCATCCCCAGCCCGGAGAGGAACACGATCTTCTCCGCCAAATAGAGCGCATTAAGATTGTGGGCGTATGCGGGCTCATTGAAGGACGCATACTGCCAGGGCACAACCGCGAACAGATAAAGATATATCCACCAAACCAGCAGCAGCGCGAAATCCAGAGACCCCAGCCGGGTGGTACGATCGTCCTGCTGCAGGTGGGGTTGTAAGGCCAGAGCAGCCATCATTGGAACAATATGAAGGACGAGCACGGCGTCGCCCACGAAGGGATTGGGAACATCCTGCCGTAAGAAAATTTCAAAGTAGTTCCACAGCAGCTGGTAGGTTAGCCAGAAAGTGATTCCCAACGTCATGAGCGACCAGAAAAGGCGAGTTCGTCCGCGGCTGGAAAATACATTTGGCAGGAGCGCCAGAACACCCAGGATAAGGAGAATGCACTGAGTAACGTCGCTCACGAAAATAAGGCCGTAGTTCTGAGGCAAAAGAATGGACGCAGCGGCTTGCGCCAGAGTGAGGCTGGCGACTACCAGGATGCACAGCTGTGAGCGTTTAGACATAGACGTCCGTCGGCCAATTCTAGCCACCAAAGCCGGCAAAGAAACGTTACTCCCGTAATACATGGCGCAAGGTACGAGTCTCCATGGCGCCAGGCACAGTTCAGAGCCGGTTCCGCAAGTCCTTGCAAGCAAAATGGCTAAGTCAAGTTTCCCTTGCTCTTTCACTGAAGCTGGAAATAATATCCTTGGATTATTGGATTATTGCATTCCCTGGTCGTATTCGATTGTCACTGCGAGCGCTTAGACATCGGTTCTTGTGGAGATTACGAGCCCCCACCGGCCCCGGCGAAATTCGCCGGACTGAACGGTGGTTGGCCACCGCCCGCGTTTTTCTCGCCATTTCTGCCCTGGTAGCCATCTGGATGGATCCCGGTGAGGTCCGCCATTCCATGTGGGCCTATGGCCTGATGGCTTTCTATATCTCCCAGGGCGTTATCATCATGCTGCTCTTGCGGCGGCGCGAACAGTCCACACCTTCGTTCCGATTGCTGGTGCATGCCGCTGACGTGATCTGGCCGGCGGTAATTTCAGTTTTTGCGGCTGGACAGGCCAATCCCTTCTTTCTCTTTTTTGTTTTTGTTCTTGCCGCTGCAGCTTACCGGTGGGGTCTTTGGGAGACAGTGGGGACGGCAGCCTCCGCCGTGATTTTACTCTGGATCGAGTGTTTCGCGTTCCAGATGGGTCTTCTGGATTGGATCGGCAGGCATCTTGCGGTGTACCACTTGCCTCCATTGCGAATCGATGTTTCTGAATTCGAGCCTAAACGTCTTTTCATGCGCTCCATCTATCTTCTGGTAATGGGTCTTCTCCTGGGATATCTGGCCGAACAGCAAAAAAAACTGCGAGCGGAAAAAGCGGTGATTGCACGTATTCTGGGAAAAGCGCGAGTGGATGCGGGCCTTACCGGAACGTTGCAGGAGATCGTTGCGGAATTGCTCAGGATGTATGGGGCCAGGAAAGCCGTGCTGGCGTCGCAGGAAGCTTATAACCGGCGAGTCTTTGTCGGGGAGATGCTGTCGCACAACAACACCCCGTCGACCTTCCGCTGGCTGGATACCGTGGCTTCGGACGGCGAAACTTACCTTTACGATTCCCCAACTGAGACCTGCTACGTTTCGCGAAGCGGTGGAAATGGATCAGAGCACATTGATCTGCTGGGACTTGACCCCGAGGGTGTCAGATATCGCACTTCTTCTTCGGAGTCTCTTGACCGTTTGGTGCAGCGCCACGAATTCCGCGACCTGATCGCGGTTTCCTTCAATTTCGGTCGTGAATGGTGGGGACGGATCTTTTTGCTGGATCTTTCTTTGACCGGTGAAATTGAGGAGGAGCTGCGTTTTCTGCAGGAAATGGTGCATCAGGTGGGGCCCGCAGTTTATAACGTTTATCTGTTGCGCCGTTTGCGGCTGCGGGCAGGGGCGGTGGAACGGGCCCGTTTTGCCCGTGAATTGCACGATGGCGCCGTACAGTCGCTCATCGCGGTCGAGATGCAGGTGGATGTACTCCGCCGGCAGTCGAGCAAGTCGGACGCCGGATCGGAGGCGGTCACCTCGGAGCTGGGCAGGATCCAGGGCTTACTGCGGGAAGAGGTGCTGAAACTGCGGGAACTGATGCAGCAAATGAAGTCACTCGATGTAGACTCCAGAAGGCTGCTGGGATTTCTGGCCGATACGGTTGAAAGATTCCAGCGCGAAACCGGAATTTCCGCGCGATTTCTTACCGATCTGTACGAACTCGATATGCCACAGCCAATCTGCCGCGAGTTAGCCCGCATCGTGCAGGAAGGCCTGGTGAACGTCCGCAAACATAGTCGAGCCCATCAGGTAATCGTGCGCCTGGGCTCAACCAGTGACAAGTGGAGCCTGGTGATTGAAGATGACGGCCGTGGATTTCCATTTGCCGGCCGCCTTTCCCACCTGGAACTGGATGCAGTCGGCCGAGGGCCGCTGGTCATCAAGGAGCGGGTTCGTTTGATTGAAGGCGAACTCACGGTAGAATCAATACCCGACCGGGGCTCCCGGCTAGAAATTAATGTCCCGCAGAAGCGGGAAACAATTCATGGATAACAGAAGACTGCACCCCGTACGCATCGTAATCGCGGACGATCATCCGATCTTCCGCGACGGGTTGCGCCGTCTTCTGGAGGCGGAATCCGACCTGAAGGTCATTGGGGAAGCCTGCGACGGAACCGAAGCCGTCAAACTCGCCCAACAGCTCAAGCCTGACATCCTTCTGCTTGACCTGGCTATGCCACGACAGCCCGGCCTGGAGGCGCTGCGCGAGTTGAGTACCAGTTCCGGTTCAAACTCAGTGCGCGTGATCTTGCTGACTGCGGCGGCCGAAAAAAAACAGATTGTGGAGGCATTGCAGCTGGGCGCCCGGGGTGTGGTTCTGAAGGATTCCGCCACCCAGCTCCTTTTGAAGAGTATTCACACCGTCATGGCAGGAGAGTATTGGGTAGGACGCGAAAGCGTGTCTAACCTGGTGCAATATCTTAGAACGCTGGTCCAGTCATCCGGAGAAGATGCCCGCCAAAAGAAATTCGGCTTGACCCCCCGTGAACTGGAGATTGTCTCCGCGGTGGTCGCAGGATATTCCAACAAAGAGATTGCTGGTTACTTCAAAATCAGCGAGGACACGGTAAAACATCACCTGAGCAACATCTTTGACAAGCTTGGTGTTTCAACTCGTCTGGAGTTGGCTTTGTTCGCGGTGAATCAATCTCTTCCTTTAAAAACAATAGCTTAAACAGGTAATAGCACTTTCGTGCTATAGCCGCCACCTCCGGGCTATTGGCACGCACCAGCCAGGCTAATACCATAACTTTAAGATTGTTTAGGCTACAAAGGAGTACTGTGTAAAAAAGCGGGTAGCGCTAGTGCGCTAAGGGAGGGGCCTCGTGGCAAGATTTTTGCGGCAACTGTGGACCGACGAACAAGGCC
>CATPBY010000517.1 GCA_955652845.1 uncultured Terriglobales bacterium
CCAACCCGACCGCTGAAAAGAGGAGCCGTTTTCGGTTCAGGCTTTACGATCTGGTTGCTTGGGATCACGCTCTGATGAACGGGGAAGTCGTCTCGCGTGACTCTTTCAAAGCCATGACGACTTCCAACGGGTTCGGAACTCCAGAGGGCGGCTCGTATGGGTTCGGGCTGGCTCTCTCGACGTTCAACAACCGGCAGATTATCTGGCATAACGGCCAGATTGGCGGATTTACGGGGGAAACTGCCGTCTTCCTCGACAGCGGTTTTGCTGTGGTCGTGCTCACCGACGACCAGGATGCAGATCCCGATGCTATAGTCCTCAAGATCATGGGTGCGGTGTGCAATTCATCGCAGCTTGCCAGCAATTGCTGAGGCGAGGGAAGGCGCTCCTAACCCGGATTCAACCCCGAGGCTGCGCCCAAGGTTTACTCGAGCCCCGTATAGGAGCGAGAAACGCTGGTCTCTCCGGATGAGGGGCAACCCGGAATGTACGGTCCGTCGCTCCGTCGATCGTTGCTCCGTCGCTAGCAAAAAGTGAGTATGACAGCTGATACGGGCGGATTCGCTGTTCCGATACCGAGGATCCGAGGATGATTCACTGATCTCCAGCCACTTCACGCGAAGCATCACTCGTCCTCCTCTTATGGGCAGCATCGAATTCTGCCGCGAGTTGAGACTTGAAACCACGGCTTGCCTCTTCGAACTGAGCTTTAGCCCGTGCGACGTGTCCCAACAATGTGTGCAACTGCTTTGGACCCAATACCAGCAATCCGAGCAGGAGCACGAACAGGACTTCAGTGCCTAAACCCACGACTCACCCCTTAATTGCTTTGATCGTTGGTAAGAGCGGATGTTGTGCTGACCGGCTTCTCCTCGTCAGCTTTCATCGCTGACTTGAAGCCCCGGATGCCCTCTCCAATTCCCTTGCCCAGCTCTGGGAGTTTTTTGGGCCCGAACACGAGCAGCGCAATTCCGAAAATCACCAGCAGGTGCATCGGTTGAAACAGTCCTTCAAACATATTGACTCCTTAATTTGGGTGAAGATCTCAAGCGAACTCGCAGTTGCTGGTTAATAACTGCAGGCGCTGTAACAATTCGCTGGTTACAGCGCCCGCCGGTACGGTCCGGGAAAACAATCAATTACAACCCGCGCCGGACCGAATCCGCCGCGACCGCCAGCTGCATTGCCAGCCTAAAGAACGCTTCGGATTGACCTTTGAAGAGTCCGTCTGCTGTGAATGCCTTCACCGTGGCCACGGCGCCTCCGTTTTGCGTCAACGTCGGCCGGATCACCGAACACAGCGGCAGACTTTTGCTTAGAAAGCTGCACGGCTCAGGCAGAATCTTATTGGTCTGAGTGAGTTCCGTGGGAGGGTTGTTGAGGTTCGGAAAGGTTAGGCCGGTCACAGGATCGACCACGCCCGCCAAGGGTTGAGAGACGGCGTTACCGCCCTTATCGTGCCAGAGACCGAAATGATCAATCTCGACTCCGCCAATACTTATCAAGACCCGCAGAACCTCTTCCGCCGTTGCTTTGAGAGCGAGAGTCGGGTAGAGACTCGCACCACCCTGCTCGATAAAAGCGAAATGAAAACCTGCCGTATTAGCGATGGCCTGCATGCGGGCCTGTTGTGGAGTCGCCGGTGGAACCGGTTGAGGTTGAGTGGGAGGCGTGTCGGTATCGTTCAAGGGAATCGCCGGTTGATTCCGAATGGCAAACGGTCCCTTGAAGTGCGTGCCTAGATCGGGATTCTGGCCACTGCGGTACCGTGTATACCAGCTAAGGTCGACGTTCAGATCGAGAAGGTTCGTAAGCCGTCCGATATTTTTTGCCCCTGTTGCCTGGCTGCCCTGCAGGTTCCGGAAGGCGTCAAGGTCAACAGGAGCTTCACCCTTCGAGATCAGATACGCGTTAATGAAAGCGGCATGGCTCAATTCATCATCGGTATTGTCTCTGATGTATTGCGGCATGTCGCCATCGAGGTTCTGTAGCGCAAGAATGTATGCTGGATTCCCCCCGTCGACGCCTCCGAGCTCGGCATACTGTGTCCACAGATCGGCTTCGACCACTTCGGCCCACGCTGCAAACTTCAAGAGCGCCACGTCCCCCGCGGATAGCTTGCCCGGACTGGAAAAGGTCTGGGCTTTACTTTCGGCGGAAAGCAGCGCGCCCGCCGACAGTGCCGCGCCGGCCATACCGAGTCCCTTCAGAAATGACCGCCGTTTGACAACGCCTTGCCAATGACGCTCAACGTCTTCGCTCGTTGGGGAAGCAGTTGTTTTGGATGAAGTTGTTTGAGACGCCGCAGTAGATGGAAGATTTTCTTCTTTTGTCATGTATCCGACTCCAGTTCTGGTAAAGTTCCGCCGGCTAATCCAGCTACTCTGTGAAACTACTTCGAGCGGAAAAAATTCCCCGGATGTTAAGAAAATGTTTTGCGGGACACTCAACAATTGTTGTCCTTAGGTTTCTGACGTTACAGCCACCCCGATTAGTCGGGCTAGACCGCGTTAGCGCTGGATCCTCGCGAACGACGCGCCAGCCAGGCCACGGCCATACTGATCGCGTAGAGCGCGACCATGGGAGCGGCAAAAAGGCACATGTTGAGAATATCCGCAGTGGGACTAATAACCGCAGCGGCCACAAAAATACCCAGTATGGAATAGCGCAGGTTGCGCCACATCCAGTGAGCGGTGATTACGCGCATCAATGATAGAAAGAACACGATCACCGGCATTTCGAAAATCACGCCCAGGCCGACGATGATCGTCAGAAAAAGCCTTGTATATTCCCCGATCGTGATCATTGGCTGAAAGCGCTGCCCGTAACCAATCAGGAAATCCAGCGATGCCGGATAGACCATCCTGTAGCCGAACCATCCTCCACTCAGAAACAATGCGACCGTGCTAAGCACGAATGGCAAGACATACCGCTTTTCGTTGCGATAAAGTCCGGGAGCAATGAATAACCACACTTGATAAAAGACAAATGGGGAGGCTACAAACAGTCCGGCGACGAAAGCCACCTCAAGGTAAAGATTGAATGGCTCGGTGGGATTCAGGTATACCAGTCCTCCGCTTAATCCATGACGGCGGAGCGCCTGAATGACAGGTTGCTGCATTACATCGAAAATACGATCAGCATAAGACCAGCACGCAAAAAATCCGACAATCACCCCGACCGCTGAAAAGATGAGTCTTTTCCGCAGTTCCTCCAGGTGTGCGAGAAGCAACATGGAGCGTGCGTGTTGTGGCAGTACTAAAGCGACCGCGTCAGCCATAAGCGTGCCTTTATTAGCCTGGCCAAGGGAGCATCAGACTGCTCCCTTGCCGAGGCTGTTTTTCAATTGATAGTGATAGCCACAGGAGTGGAGTGACTTAGCGATCCAGACGTTCCGGTCACCGTCACGTTGACCCGAGGTGCGGGTGGCTTGTTGTTTGAGTTGCCACCGCATCCGAGAGCGAACAACGAGATGATAATCAGCAGACCCAGTGCGCTCATTCGCATAATCGCCTTGCCCGTGAGCGATTTTCTTTTCCGAGTCGTGAGAAATGTTCCGAACATGCCCAGGCCGGGGAGCAGGGCTGCCATGCCGCCGCCATAGCCGCCCGGGGGCGGCGTGGAGGCTGCAGAGA
>CATPBY010000518.1 GCA_955652845.1 uncultured Terriglobales bacterium
AGAGGAATTACTTCGGTCGTATCCGTTCGACGGCTGCGTACTAATGGGTGGTTGCGACAAGACGACACCTGGATTGTTGATGGGAGCACTCAGTGTGGATCTTCCCGCGATTTTCCTGCCCGCGGGACCAATGCTGAGAGGCAACTGGAATGGCATCACATTGGGCAGCGGAACCGATACTTGGAAGTACTGGGCCGAACTTCGCAGCGGGAAGATTAGCCAACAAGAATGGCAAGGTATTGAGACTGGCATAGCACGCTCCCCCGGGCACTGCATGACGATGGGAACGGCTTCCACGATGACGAGTGCTGCGGAAGCAATGGGTTTTACTTTGCCCGGCTTCGCATCGATCCCGGCGGTCGATTCCCGCCATGCCCAACAATCGTCGCTTACGGGAAAGCGAATAGTCGAAATGGTTTGGGAAGATCAAAAGCCATCAGACTTTATTACTGCTAAGTCCTTCGACAATGCGATTACAACAGTTCTGACTTTATCGGGTTCCACTAATTCTGTTGTGCACCTTGTAGCACTCGCGCGTCGCGCAGGCATTACGTTAACTCTCGACCGCTTTGATGAACTTGCGAGGTATACGCCAGTGCTCGCCAACATCCGACCCGCCGGGCAATTCCTGATGGAAGATTTCTACTACGCGGGCGGACTGCGGAGCCTACTTGCGGAGCTAGGCGACTTAATTGATGGTAACCAGATGACGGTGAATGGCTCTACCCTCGGAGAGAACATTCGCGGAGCGCAGATTTTTAACGATGAGGTGATACGCCGACGCACGAACCCGTTGGTGGCGCGGGATGCCCTCGCGGTGTTGCACGGAAACTTGGCACCCGATGGGGCGGTGATCAAGCCGCCCGCGATGGAGGCTCACCTGCTTCGCCATAAAGGGCCTGCGGTCGTATTTCGTGACTACAACGATATGGCCTTGCGTATTGATGACGCGGAGTTGTCGGTTACTGCTGATTCCGTGATCGTATTGCAAAACGCCGGCCCTATTGGCGCTCCGGGAATGCCGGAATGGGGACAGTTACCGATTCCTAAAAAACTACTCGAAGCTGGAGTAAGGGATATGGTGCGCATTTCCGATGCGCGAATGAGCGGCACCAGCTATGGAGCATGTGTGCTCCATGTTGCGCCAGAGTCCTTCGTAGGCGGTCCGCTGGCATTCGTGCGAGACGGCGACCTGATCGAGCTTGACGTCCCGGCTCGCAGAATCGATGTACTGTTATCTGACGAGGAAATGGCCCGTCGGAAAGCTGCTTGGACGGCGCCCACTCCAAAGTTTGAACGCGGTTATGGAGTTTTGAATCAGCTGCACGTCACCCAAGCCGATAAAGGCTGCGATTTCGATTTTCTCGAAGAGCGCAAGAAGTCAGGAGACGCCAAGCAGAATCCTGAGATCCATTGAGTCTGCCGATACATTGGGACCGTTCGTGACTCGGACTTCCCAGAAATTTTAAAAGGAGTGAGCTCATGAACGAACTTAGTCCACTAAGCGATGTCACGCTTAGGGTGTTGGAGCAAGTCAGCACCGCCACACTTACTACTCAACTGTACAAGCGTGGACTTCGCAATGTGTGGATGCAAGGAGTTGCACCGTTGGACCGGGTTACCACTAGCCATCTAGTGGGCCCAGCCTTCACCCTCCGCAACATACCTGCACGAGAAGATCTGGCCACGATTGAAACTCTTGGAGATCCAGAATTCCCGCAGCGCAAGGCCATCGAAACTGTTCCACCTGGGTATGTACTTGTTCAAGATTGCCGCGGAGAAAGAAATGGCGCATCAATTGGATCTATTCTGGCGACTCGCTTGAAGGTACGAGGCGTAGCGGGTTTGGTATCAGATGGTCCGGTGAGGGATTGCAGTGTGATCGCGGCATTGGGATTCCCCGTTTTTTGCAGTGGCGCAAGTGCGCCGCTCAACCTTATAAAGCACCATCCCGCCGACATAAACCTGCCTATTGGATGCGGCGGCGTAGCCGTATTTCCTGGTGACATTATTGTTGGGGATGGTGATGGCGTAGTCGTGGTTCCACGTCATCTGGCTGATGAGATCGCAAACGACGCGGCAGAGCAAGAACATCTTGAAGATTTTCTTATCACGCTGGTTCAAGACGGTGCGCCGCTCCTCGGCACGTATCCGCCAAGCGAAGAGACTAAAGCGGCGTACCGAGCATGGAAGCAGAAAGCTGCGCGATAACCTTCCCTGGTTTTTCCATCACAGGTTTTGTATCCCTGCATTCATAAGCGACGACCGGCGGAGGGACGAGGATTCTTCACATGAAAATTACAGGTGAGATGTTGATTGGCAAAACGGCGATACGCGGGCGCGAGAGCACTCTCCGCGCTCTGAATCCAGCTCTTGGCACCGAACTTGATCCTTCTTTTGGTGGGGGAGGTTTATCCGAAGTTGACCGCGCATGTTCCCTAGCTCAGGACGCTTTCGATCCTTATCGTGAGGCAGATCTCGAATTACGGGCACGATTTCTCGAAATGATTGGCCAGGGGATTCTGGCTCTAGGCGAATCGCTCATCGATCGAGCTTCTGCTGAGACTGGCTTGCCAAAGGCGCGCATTGAAGGCGAGAGAACTCGCACCGTGGGTCAGTTAAAACTCTTCGCCTCCATTGTGCGCGACGGACGCTGGCTCGATGCGACACTCGACTCTCCTCTTCCAGACCGCGCACCGCTTCCTCGCCCTGACTTGCGCCTCCGAAACATCCCGCTTGGCCCGGTCGCAGTCTTCGGTGCCAGCAATTTTCCCTTGGCGTTTTCTGTGGCAGGAGGCGACACCGCGTCTGCGCTGGCAGCAGGGTGTCCGGTTATCGTTAAAGCGCACCCGGCACACCTCGGTACATCGGAATTGGTGGGCCGTGTTGTTCAAGAGGCAGTGGCCACCTGTGGTTTACACGAGGGCGTCTTTTCGTTGCTGATTGGTGAGGGTAATGCGATCGGCGAGGCCCTAGTGTCTCATCCCGCGATTATGGCGGTCGGATTTACGGGATCGCGTCGTGGAGGTCTTGCTCTCATCAAGATTGCGTCAAATCGATCCGTACCAATCCCGGTTTACGCCGAGATGAGCAGTATCAATCCTATCTTCGTTTTTCCCGGAGCTCTCGCAAGGCGTGGCGCAAAGCTTGCAGAAGGTTTCGTCAACTCAATGACTCTCGGAGTCGGACAATTCTGCACGAATCCCGGTCTGGTAATTGCGTCGGCGGGTTCGGCCTTGGACGGCTTTCGAGGAATGGCTTCACAATTGATATCAGGCAAGAATGCCGGGACTATGCTTACTCCTGGAATCCAAGCCTCTTACCGCGACAACTTGGAGCGGCTTTCTTCAACCCACGGCGTCAGCAAACTTGCCGAAGGTCAACCAGGATCATCGACCTGCGACGGACAAGCAGCATTACTCTCTACCGATGCTGAACAATTTTTGGCAGTTCCCCATATGCAAGAGGAAATTTTCGGCCCGGCCTCACTAGTGGTTTCTTGCCGGGACATAGACGAAATGATCTCAATCGCAGAAAAACTCGAGGGTCAGTTAACTGCTTCTCTGCACTTAGAGCCTGAAGACCTTGAGTTGGCGCGCCCGCTGATCACAGTTCTGGAGCGTAAGGTCGGTCGAATCATAGTTAATAATTTTCCAACCGGGGTGGAAGTTTCATATGCCATGGTGCATGGTGGTCCCTACCCGGCCACGTCTGATAGCCGGACGACATCAGTGGGAGGCAAAGCAATCAACAGATTTCTAAGGCCGATCTGCTATCAAGATGTGCCTGAATCATTGCTGCCCGTTGAACTTCGTGACGCGAACCCACTTTTTCTTTGGCGCCTCCGTGACGGTAAGCTTTCTCAAAGCTGACAGAAGGAGGCTGATTAAGCAGGTCTTCAAGAAGCACAACGGCGACACACGCTCGCCGCAGGTGCGTTGCTCATCGTCGCAAGCATTGCCCTCCCGAACGCGGGACAGGCACAGCAGTACAAGGTCGAGAAGTGGAACATCGGTGGCGAGGGAGGCACGGACTACCTCACCGCCGAGCCTGGCACCGGCCGCGTCTTCATTTCGCGGGGCACGCACGTGATGGTGGTTGATGGTCCCACCGGCAAAGTGCTCGGCGACATTCCGAACACGCCCCGCACGCACGGCATCGCGCTCGCGCCGAAGGCGAATCACGGC
>CATPBY010000519.1 GCA_955652845.1 uncultured Terriglobales bacterium
GTGAGATAAATGTCGGGTCGAACAAACTTCAAAATGCTGTTCGATTCCAGGATGACGTTCGTCGATTCGGCCAGCCGGCGGCGAATGGCCGGCATGGCTTCCGCCAGTCTTCCCTGTTCCGCTCTAACCCACCACGCCCTCGCCGCGCCCGCTGACAGAAATCTCGACGTATCAGATTCGCCGGAACGGTCTTTCTCTTCGCTTATGGCCCAAGTATGGTCCGCAGTGGCGCAATGACACGACTCTCCGTTGATCGAGCAGACGCCGTGGCCGTACTGTGTGATCTTCAGCGCGGTCCAGTTGTATTCAGGAAGCGCAGCAATCAGACCGGCGACTACGCTGGTTTTACCGACGCTGCGGGAATGTCCTCCGATGACGATCAGAGCCATATTAGTTCGACGTATGTGGCGCGAGCGCCCTCGCCCGCGAAACTCATCGCGGACATGCGGGACACGGTACACTGCAAGCGTTTCGCATGGCGGGCGCGCCCGGCGCCACATAAACTTTCTTTCTATTCCTTCTTGGCCAGACGCGACAGCACAGCGAGCTGCTTTAAATATTCGCGAAGCGGACGCGCCGGAGTTCCCCAGAATACAATCCCGTTGCCTCGCAGTACCTTATTCGAGGGAATTCCACTCTGGGCTCCGGCAATCACGCCTTCTTCGATGCGCGCGTGTTCCCCGATACCAACTTGTCCGGCCATTATCACGTTGTCTTCAATCACGACACTGCCAGAAAGGCCGGTTTGCGCAGCAATCACGACGTCTTCCCCGATCTGGCAGTTATGGCCGATGTGAACCAGATTGTCGATTTTTGCGCCCCGGCCGATGCGAGTTGTTTCTAACGCGCCTCGATCAATCGTCGTGTTAGCCCCGATCTCGACGTCATTGCCGATTTCGAGGCGGCCAACCTGGGGAAACTTCTCATATTTTCCGTCAGGGTTGCGCACGTATCCGAAGCCATCGCTGCCCAGTACTGCCCCGGCGTGCACAATCACACGGTGGCCAAGACGCGTGCCCGCATAAACCGTGACATTCGGATACAGCTCGCAGTCACTTCCAATACTGACGTGAGCGCCGATCACGCAGCCGGCGCCAATGCAGGTGCCTTCGCCAATCTCGGCGCTTTCACCGATTACCGCCCGCGCCTCCACAGTTATGTTCTGCGCCAGCTTCGCCGCTGAATCAACAACTGCAGTGGGGTGAATTCCAGGCCGACGTTTTAGCGCCGACCGAAGAAGCCGTGCTGCTCGGGCGAATGCCAAACGCGGCTGCTTCACGACTATCATTTTTTTTTGGTATGTGTGATGAGCGTGAAATTCTCGTTCTATTTCGGCGGCAGCGCCAGACTCCAGCGCTGAAGCCAGGGTTTTGTCATCTTCCACAAAGACCAGATCGCCGGATGCCGCCGTCGCAATGCTCGCAACTCCGTTTAGTACCGCGTCGTCCTTACCTATAACGCGTCCCTGCAGGAACTCGGACACCGCTCGTACACTGCTCCTCATGGCACCTTTGTATACGTTTGGCCTGCGAAAGAAAAGCCTACAGCGGACTAGAATAGTGGTATGGAGCGCAAGGTTTTCTGGATGAGCTTCACCGTGCTCGGTCTGGCAGCGGATTTTATCTTTCCGCTCTGGTGGGCCTTGCTCGCCACCATTCCGATCGGTTTCGCCAGTTGGTGGATCGCCTATCGCAGCGACTGGTTTTAATGAGCCACCTTCCCCACAACCTGGAGAACAGCATAATAAAAACATCAACCACAAAGGAAATCCCGCAGAGCGGATCGCCTCGGATTGTTATTCAGCCGCGCTCGATCACGGCAAAGTATTCACATCGCATCATTGGGTACAGGAAGGAGATCGTCGAACTAAGGTCCTGGCGTCACAGAGTTCCGTCTAAGCGGGCGCAGCTGCAATCTTGACAACGCTGGGACCAATGCTACTTAAAATCACTGAACATGACCACGTCAGTATCGTTGTAGCGAGCCCGGGTGATGGCGAATTTCTTGCCATCCGGAGACCATGCATACGCGGCTACAACGGCAGGCTCAGAATCGAAGTGAGTCAACTGCACGGGCGCTCCGCCAGCGAGAGACTGCATGTACACATTCTGCGTACGACCCGTCGTATTGTGCACGTAAGTGAGGCCTCGCCCATCGGGCGTCCACCCAAGTCTGCGGAAATCTTCCGGCAGCACGATCTCCTTTACTAACGCACCATCTTCCAGCCTCTGTACTACAACCTTTGACTTTGTGCTTGCTCCCTGGCCTTCGATCCTGGCATAAGCGATCAATTCGCCGTCGGGGGAAACTGGGGGAGAGAATTCGGTTCCATGGGCCAATTCCACCGGCGTGCCACCGTCGATGGAAATTTTGAAGATCCGCCGTACGGCGTCATTGGGCTGGGTCCCGTTGTACACGACCCACTTGCCATCAGGGGTACAGGAAGCCTTTTCCTCATCATTTCCAAATGTAAGCTGCTTCAACTCACCAGTTGCCACATTAAGACGCCAGAGGTGCGGCGTATTGCTCTCCACCACTCGGGGCAGAATCACGAAATCACCCGGTCCGCAGGCGGCCGGATCAAAAACCACATCATCCCTCTCCAGCAAGCGAACCCGGTTGCTGCCATCGGCGCCAGTCACGTATACGTGGAACGCCGCATCTCGCTGCAGAAGTCTACCGGCCGCTGTCCATGAAAGTCCGTATCCAGTCGCCTGTTCGGTTGAGACGGGAGTGAGCTTCCAATCGATCTTGTCCTTCAGAATAGGCGGGGAATCTCCAACGTATATCGTCGCGGCGAGCCGCCTCTGTGTGGTAACGAACGACTTACCGTCCGCCGTGACGCTAAGCGAGTCGTATTGGCTCAAGTCGTTGCTGATCTTTAATGGCTCACCGGCAGGATAAGGTTGGAACCAGATCTGTGACCTCAGACCAGTCGACTTCTCAGCGCCGACAAAAAATAACCCCGAAGCATCCGGCAGCCATGCCACTGCCCAGACCAGCATTGGGAGCGGAAAATCCTTGACCAGCCTGCCGTCCGGCGTAAATACCAGAATGGATGTGATGCTATTTGTACCCGCCGCAAAAGCGCCCACAGCAATAAGGTTGCCCGCAGCCGACCATGAAGGACTAGTGATAAAACCGTTGCTGCCAGCGTCGCGTCGCAAGATAACTCTTTCATCACCACCGTCAGCGTTGGCAAGCAACACCTGATGTTCGGCTGTATCTTGTATTGCCCGGAGGTACGCCATGCGTTTGCCATCGGGTGAAAATGCCACCGCGCTCATAACGTCACTGACGACTTGCTGTGAAGCCCCGCCAAGCGCTGGCACCCGATAAAGATTGATATTGTGGGGATTGGCAGGATCGGAGTGTGTGTAATACAAATAATTTCCGTCTGGCGTGAACGTAGCCCCCGACCCAAGCGATCCGGTTTGCGGGGGTACGACTGTTACCTCGCTGCCCGTGGCCACTTGCCTCACTCGCAGGCTGCGTTCCCCTTCCCGCCTGCCATAAGCCACTAGTCTGCCATCGGGTGAAATGCTGGCAAACCCCGCTGCTCGTCCGTCCTCAGTCAATGGCCGAATGCTGACGTTTCGAGTGTCGATGACCCGGCCGCTTCGGCCAACCAGCTTATAAAATGAGATGGCTGCGCCCAGCGCGAGCAAAATCCCAAGCGCCGCGGTTCCCGTTAGAGCAACCTTGCGTCCCCTCCTATTGTCACTCGGAACAGAGCCAGACGAGGCGGACAAAGTCGAAGCAGGAAACGCCACCGGTCCCGTCTGAGCCGAAGCGGGCCA
>CATPBY010000520.1 GCA_955652845.1 uncultured Terriglobales bacterium
ATCCGGGACCTGACACTTGGTGCGTTTGGGTATCTGAAGCTACCCCTGGCTGTCGCCGCCTTCGCGTTCGGACTTAGCGCCATAGGGATTGTCGGATCGCGAAGTGACGTAAAGAGAGTCGTGCTCGTTATTGCCATCGGCATGATCATCTTCTTTCAGGCGGCCCGGCTTGCGCTAGTCCGCTTCGATTCATATCTGGGATCTTATCCATTGGCCCAATGCTTGCAGCAGAGTCCGCCGGGGCAACTGATCGAAGCCAACTCTTACTACGCCTTCTCGTCTGTTTTCTTCTATACCGGCCGCACCGCACTGCTGCTGAACGGGCGCAACAACAACCTGGAATATGGATCTCATGCTCCCGGAGCTCCCAACGTCTTCATTGGAGACGATGACTTCATGTCGCTATGGATGGGACCGGGACGGTGCTACCTTCTCGCTTATGGCACGGAAATGCCGCATCTTGAGCAACTCGTTGGCAAGTCCAACCTGCGCGTCGTAACCGAGAACGCCGGCAACTATTTGCTGACCAACTATGCGCTTCCCTGAAGCGACCAAAGAACCCATGATCCGTTGGGAGGAGAGTTTTCGCTTTGCGTTAGTGGCTATCGCTGGCGATAAGCTGAAGGCAGCTCTTGCCATGTTGGGAGTCGTGATCGGCAGCGCCGCGATCGTATTGGTTGTCACAATTGCCTCGACCGGTAAGGTCTACGTGATCTCGCAGATCGAGGGCATCGGCGCCAACCTTGCGTATGCAACACTTGATCGCAACGGACTCTCCTCGACGCTCGAGGACGAATTAACGCCTGACGACCTCGCTGCCGTGCGCCAAGCCGTCCCGGCCGTCGTTGCGGTTGCTGGCACCTACGACATCCAAGTTGATCTCCAGCTCCGCGGCAAAGTGCTTCACCCTCGCCTAGTCGGCGTTACCCGGGATTTTGAAAAAATCCGCAACCTGAGGATTACTGCTGGCAGGTACTTCGACGCAGAGGACTTCCTGGCCAAATTTAAGGTTTGCCTGATTACCGAGCACATGGCCCAAATCGCTTTTGGCCTCGACCCTGCCATCGGCAACACCCTCCGCCTTGACCAGTTTCGTTGCACGATCATAGGAACCTTCAAAGAGGGAGTGCCCACTTTCGGGCAAATACAGGATGACACCCTGCTCGTTCCGTTTCCCCTTGTGAAGGACATTACGGGGGACAACTTCTTTCAGGTCCTCTACGCGCAGGCAGCATCATCCGACCAGGTACCGGCGATGACTCAACAGATGGACTATTTGTTGAAGCATCGCCACCGCGAGGCAGCTCGGTACTCAGTCGAGAACCTGTCTTCCCTTCTTCAGATGGCCAAAAAGATTTCGCTCGCCATGAGCGCTGTTCTCCTGGCTATTGCGGCTCTGACGCTCGTTATCGCCGGAACAGGCATCATGAACATTATGCTGGTCAATATCTCGCAGCGAACACAAGAAATTGGGATTCGGAAAGCTCTGGGCGCCCACCCGGCCGAGATAAGGCTCCAGTTCTTGTTGGAAGCGTTCTTCATCAGCTTTACGGGAGCTGTGCTGGGGGTGGTCACTTCTCTTGCGCTCGTCTGGTCGATCGCACGCCTGATCAGAAATACCGTGCCCCTCTGCACTTCCTGGATGGCGGTGGGAGTGGCGCTCGTAGTTTCGAGCGGGGTCGGAGTGCTGTTCGGATACAGGCCTGCCAGCCAAGCGGCGAATTTGAATCCTATCGACGCGTTACGGATCGAGTGATGTTAATCTCTCTGGTTCGACCAGTAGTTGTCGTAGTATCCCAGCTTTCTTCGGCGTAGTCCACAGTCACCGTTCAACCACGCTCCAAGCTCAATCTCCTGCTTGTAAGACAACGCGAAGAACGCCAGCTGTGCGTGACTTGAGACGTGCGAACACAAGCGGCCCCTGTATACCTTGTATACGTCTTTCGGCTCCAGCCGACATTCCAGATCGTGACAGCAAAAATTCCAACAAATAAATTCGCCTTTCTCCAGAACGAGTTAGCGTGCAAGCTCTTTAGAATCAAAGCAAGAAGTTGAATCCCTCCCTAGAATCAAAGCAAGAAGTTGAATCCCTCCCTCTCCGCCAATCATATAAAGTCCAACTACTTAGAGGTGGGAGTTGTCTCTCTGCGCCGAGTGCAGTCGGAGCGTGTCAAGGTAGCGCTCAGGGGGGTGGGGTACTTGCTAGGTAGGGACGATTGTTCCCAACCCGCTGCTCAAGGCAATGTGTAGCCGCTTCCGGGGGCCAGTCGGTCCAGAATCGCCGCATCAAGGAGATAGCTGCCTCCGAACCGGAGAATTCGCGGAGCATATCCGATTTCGCCTTGTCGACCAGATGACTGGCTCGAAACTCTGTCAAAGGCCTTAGAAATTCCGCTACCGGACCTAGATCTACAGCAGAATCAGGACAGCCGGCGACCACGCGGTCGTAGGCCTCACAAACTTCTTGGGCTAATCTGAACTCGTCGTCCAGCACCTGGGCTGCATCCCTGAAAAGCACCGAGTTTCCACGGAAATACTCGCGCTCAATCCGCTCGACGGCCATCTTCAACACCAGCACTTCGGACACATTAAGCAGCAGCCGCCCTATCCATGCTTCCTGTTCCTCTTCCGTCCAGTTTTCACCTGGGTGCGGCACCTGCTCTAGAAGTAGCTGGAGGCGGAGCTGGCGAGCGTCGGCATGGTTCAGAACTTCCTCATTAACCCTGAAGGCCAGCATAAGAAGGAAGTCCGCCTCCATGGCGGCTGAGCGCACAGCCTTTTCGACCAACTCTGCCGGCTTGCCCTTCATCGCCAACCGGATTGCGCTCGCCACTTCGCGGTTGATGCGGTTGCGTGGGCACTCCGACGCCGGGCGCTCGTGAAGCCCAGAACAGTACAGGTAAAACGACTCCGTTTCTCGGGCTTCGTGGATGAGCAGCAATACGGCCTGCTCAGGACGGAGCGCCCCCTGGATTTTCACCAGCCGTTTCTGAATGCTCATGGCTTGCCTCCGAAGTGGTTCCGTCAAAGACGAAGCTGTAGTTTTCTTCCGCAGGTGCGGCTGGGACCGGCGACTTTATGATTGCCTCGAGAGCTGCCAACCGCTCTTCCATTTGTCCCTTTTCCAAAGCTGCCAGCAGAATGCCAGACAAATAGCCAACACAATTGGCAACACGCAAATCGATCCCGCCGCGACGCACTTGGTTGATGGTTTCTCCAAGAAGTTGCACAACCTCGGTTACCGTCTTTAGTTCCCTGATTGGGGTGTTCGGGGCGAGTAGCACCTTGCGTGTCCTCTCCCGCCCGCCCTCGCTCCTGGCAGTCGCTCTTTCCTCCACCAGTGCGGGATCGTGAAAGAAACAGAATTCTGATCCTGCCTGCACATTCGCTTGGCAGCCATTCCCATCGCTCTTGGTATACCGGCATTGCCTCGCTGAGTTTGGTTCCATGGTTTCTTTCCCTCCAAGGTCGAACTGTTCACGTTTCCACACGAAGCCTTACTCCCACTTGTTCCAGACGTTCCAAGATCTCCCTAGCACTTCGATTACCAGCAAGCCACTCTCTGCCCGCAA
>CATPBY010000521.1 GCA_955652845.1 uncultured Terriglobales bacterium
GCTTCGACGGATCCAATCAAGGCGCTGCGCACGGAGTGACGTTGAAGGTCTTGCGCTGACATCCGTCGCTTGGCTGACATTCCTTAGCCGTCCTCCGGATCACGAGCAAGCCTGAAGGTGACTTCCCAATTGCCGACCAACCGGACAGTGAGGCAATACGAACGGAGCCCTGGTCCTGAACCAAGAGCATAAAATCTAAAATGCTCAGCTGGCGTCGCTTAGCAGTCGGAAAGCCGCTGTCTTCTCGTTTCATTGTGCCGAGTCTTCCGACATCACGGTTTAGGGTGCCTGCCCCGCACAAACCCTTCCCATCCGCTTACACCTGTAACGCGCATTGGCTCAGGCGCCGGGACGGGCTAAGCTAATTGAAAAGGATGTGAGGTGATCCGGTTCCGCAATGGTGGAAGCGATCTTGTGGGATAACGATGGCGTTCTCGTTGATACCGAGTGTCTTTTCTTCGAGAGCACTCGAACGATCTTGGCCACAATCGGCATTCAATTGAGCTTGCGACAATTCCTCGATTTGTCAATGCGAGAAGGCCGCAGCGCGTTTGAGCTCGCCATCGAGAGGGGGTGGGGAAGACAACAGGTCGCGGAGTTGAAACGCGAACGCGATTTGCTGTATTCGGAAATGTTGCGCAAACAGACGCGCGTGCTACCAGACGTGCCGGAAACCTTGCAACAACTGCAGGGGCGCATGCGGATGGCAGTGGTAACCAGTTCGCAGCGCCAACATTTCGATGTCATGCATTCCGATACCGGTTTGATGCGATATTTCGAATTTGTCCTCGCACGGGAGGACTTCCGCGAGACGAAGCCGAATCCCGAGCCTTACCTGCTCGCTTTAGAACGACTTCGGATGAAGGCCGACACCTGTGTCGCGGTGGAAGACTCTGAGCGCGGACTGGCTGCGGCCCGCGCCGCTGGCCTACGCTGTCTAGTGATTCCAAATGATATGACGCGCGTTTGCAACTTTCGGGGGGCCACCGCCATTTTGCCGCGAGCGGCGGCCGTTCTCGACGCCTTGGCCGACTTATAGTCAATTCTTTCCCGTTCGACCTACTGCGGACGACGGATGTAGCGAGCGATGCGCCGATCAGTAACAGAACAGGAAAACGATGAGGATAATAGCGATGATGGCCAGCGCTACACCGGGACTACAAGGCGGCTCCAATCGCCTCCAACTTGCGGGTTGAGCATGCCTGCCGCCGAGCGGCAACATACACCGATCCAAATAGTCGCCTACCGTTCGTGTAAACTCGACGTGCAATAATCCCATAACTAATCGTTTTAATTGGGCGATAACATCATGATTGCCGGTTCTGACTCACGGGCTTCGTCCCGCGTTTGGCTGTGTGTTGTCGTTGCGGCGTTCGGGCTGATCGCGATGGCGATGCACTTTCCTTTGCGCGTCCATGCTCAAACGGCTCAGGCGCAAACGACTCAGGCACAAACAGCTCACCCAAGACATGCTCGGCAGGAGCTCCCGGCGGATTCGGTTGCCCCGATTGGCACGCTTGATTCCGTCGCCACGGTCCACGTGGACGTAACGCCGTCGCACGTTCTGAATACGATTTATCCCGATACGGCTACTGGCGCGTGGATGGATGATTTGAGCAGGGCGCAAATAGACAACTTGAGCAAGCCCGAGGTGATTCAGGGGGTCAAGAACCTGGGTTGGGGTTCCATCACCATGCGCAACAACAGCGAGTTGCGCTTGTCGGCATGGCACTTGATTGAATTTTTTTATTGGTGGTATACGGAGATGTAGAGATGATACTTCGTCGGCAGCGCTGATTTAGGCGAACCGATTCACTACGGCTATTCGTATTCGCTGCCCCATCGCGATTTTATGACCAGCGGAGATTTACCGTTGGTTGCTGGTTTTCAAAGTTACTGGAAGAGCAATCCTTACCTGACCAGCCACTTCACGGGCGAGAGCGATACGCTGCACCCGCAATGGGTGGTGATCGATATGGGTACGGCGCGCGCGGTCAACGCGATCCATATTCAATGGGTCAATCCGTATGCCGTGGTTTATGTGGTGCAGTACTGGGTCGGCGACAACAATGCGATGGACTGGGACATGGGCCCGAACGGCATGTGGAAGGCGTTCACGTCGGGCGCGGTGCTGAATGGCAGCGGCGGGGATGTTCGTCTTAAGCTTTCGGATGAGCCCGTCACTACGCGCTTCGTCCGCGTGTTGATGTCGAAGTCCTCCGAAACTTGCGACACCCACGGGTCGCAGGATATTCGAAACTGCGTCGGCTACGCCCTGCAGACGCTGTCGGCCGGTACGATCGATGCTGAGGGGAAATACGCGATCGTGTATCCGCCGAACGGCAAAGAGCCCGGACCTGGGCCGCCGCCGGTTCTGCAGGGCGCTGGAGAGCAGGAAGTGATCGCCGGTTCGGAGGCAGACCTGGCTGGATCGTTTTTCGCTTCTTCGGTCGATCCCTGGCACCAGGCCGACAATCTGATCACCGGCGGCCACGATCAATACAACGGCATGGACAATTTCTTCACCAGCGGATTGACCATGGGCCACGCGGCGCTAGTAGCATGCGCGGCGATCTATGACACTCCCGAAGATTGCGCGAATGAAGTTTCCTACATTCACAAGCGTGGCTATCCCGTGGTGGGAATTGAAGTCGGGGAAGAGTGCGACGGCAAGCACATGACGCCGGAAGATTATGGCGCCATCTACATTCAAGTGGCGGATGCGGTCCACAAGTTGACGCCCAGCGCCAAGTTGGGCGGCCCGATTTTTGAAGGCGTGGATAAAGACATCACGCTCTGGCCGGACGAGGAGGGCCGCACTTCCTGGATGGAGCGATTCGTCGATTACCTGAAAGCCCACGGTCATCTGAAGGATCTCGCATTCATGTCGTTCGAACACTATCCATTCATGGTCAACGGATTCACGCCACCGAACGACTGGGCATCGCTTTACCTGGAACCCGGAATTATGAAGCATGTGCTGCACATGTGGCGGCAGGATGGCGTTCCCACCGAGGTGCCGCTGATTATCTCCGAGAGTGGAATCATCGCGGGGCAAAGCGGACCGGGCTACCTGGGCGTGACTGGCCGCTCCATCTGGGAAGTCGATGCGTTTGGCACTTTCTTTGAACAGGGCGGCACAGCGTTCTATCGTCCTGCAATCAATAATGGCGCCGTTGGTCACGGACTCCTCGATCCCGAGGGTGGCGCTGATGGCGGTGGCGCGTACGGCACGCCTGCATATAATCCGTACTCTTCCGCGCACATTATTAATTTTGAATGGTTGCAGCACGAGGCAGGGGCGAACAAGATTTTTCCGGCATCGGCGGACCTGAAGGACGCTGTCGGACGGACGGTCGTTACCTCGTACGTCGTCAAACGTCCCGACGGGAACTGGTCGTTGATGCTGATCAACCATGATTTGAACGCCGCCCATCCGGTGCGTCTCATCATCGACGATGCCAAGCACGTCAGCCATTCTTTCATGGGATCTGTAGCTCTCGTGCAGTATTGCAACACCCCTGCTGAGGACAAGAACATCACTATTCCCGCCGCACCCGACGGCGTGTACGCACTACCAGCCGGTTCAATCACCGTGATTCGCGGGAAGCTGCGGTAGTTTAGCCGATCTATCGTTCCCGATCGAGCCTACACTTCTAAGAACGAATACTGCGGAAGACACCTATGACGGGTAAATCAGAAGTCAGCTTCCCAGTTGCCGAACATCCGGGAGTTGATCAGCTCGGGCAATTCATCTGCGTTTGAAAGCTCAAATACTCCATCGATCTCTCAGGAGATTCGCTTTGTAGTCGGTCTCCCTTGGTATCGGGAGAGAGTGAC